>DAOVNC010000273.1 GCA_030630445.1 Kiritimatiellales bacterium
CAGGTTGCCCCGGAGGAAACGACGGTCCAGTAGTTGCCCTGGACAACACCTGGATCGATTTCGGTCCAGTATTCCCCATGGTTGGAGTTGTTGGCGTTGATGGTGCCCCAGGCCGCGGCGGTGGTGGATGCGTCTCCGCCAAGCACCCATGTCCCGTTGACATCGAAGTTCATCATGCCGCACGAACCGCCGTCGCCTTGGTTATGATCCGTGGAAAACAGGCCATAGACCTTGTATGAAGCATACGGAATGTTGCTGATGGTGACGCTCAGGTTTCTGTCGTCGAGATAGCCGCTAGACAGCCGGTGTTCATCGTCGGCTGTTCCGTCGTTGTTTACCCATGTATTGTTGCATTGCCACACGACACCGGCGCCGGTGGCCACTCCGGCGGCGTCGACCAGGCCGGTCAGCGAACCCGCAGCGCCGACACCCGCGTTCCAGTGCACACTGTCCGAGAAAAGCGGGCCGATCAATTCACCACCGGCGAAGATTTCGCCCGATCCCCTGCCAAAGTTGATCGAGATGGCGGTTGGGACAGGTGGAGGGAGGGGGGCGGTCGAGAACGACCATGCCGCCCCAACCGAGGTGCCGCCTGGGTGAATCTCATCCACACGCCAGTAGTAGGTCATGCCGGGCTGCAACGTGCCGGGATCGAATGCCTCACCCATCTGGTTGCCTTGGAATTCCGCAGCGCCGGGCGTGGAGTTCGTGCCAAAGTAGACATTGTGCGATGTCGCGTTCTGGCCGGACGTCCAACTCAAAACCGCATTCGTGGAAACCACCGACCGGCTAGGCGGATCAGGATCGCGAGCCTGCTCGACGGAAAGAACAAACGTCTTTTCAGAACTCCACTCCGACCACGCAAGGTTCTGGTCGCGATAGCGGACACGCCAGAAAAACGATTGGCCAACGTTGATTCCGCTGTCGATCTCAAGACGACTCAGGTCGATCCCTTCATTCAGGTTCACCATCTCGTAGTCCGGGGCGCCGGTGTCCCCATAGAAATTCACCCAATCCCGACGGCTGTCTACCACGGGGGCGCTGTAGTTGCCTGAAATTGAAGTTATCTGGAAATGGCTGCTCATGATCTCCTCAACTCCTGAATAGGAACTTGCGGTGAGAACAAGAGGTTGGTCAACGCCCCCGATCGGAGAAAGGCCTTCCGGGGTTTGCGGGGCGGATGTGTTTTCGCGTTTCTGGTAGAACTCGTCGACCAACACATTGTCCAGGGACTTGTGCTGATGGCCCAGCGAATAGGTTTTCCCGCTATAGCTGCGGTTTTCCAGATCGAAGTCGAGAATCGTGTACCCGAAATGATCCCACGATTTGTAGAGTTCCGGATAATCGGTCTGGTTGTCGTATTGGCCCCAGTTGTCCAGAGCTGCACCGCCGCCGCCGCTAAGTACCAAGCGCAAAGGTGCATCGGGATGGACACCCACCTCATAGTCGTGCGAATGTCCATAATACGCCCCGCAAACCTTGTCGTAGTTGGCCAACAACGGAATCACTTGATCGTTCACCCATGCGGTGTTTCCAGCGGGCCAGACTTCACTACGTCCGGGATGGTGGAAAAGGGCAACCACCCAGTCGATGTCCGCATCGGCTTGCGCGGCGACCAGCTCGACTTCAATCCAGTCAAGCTGGGTCTGGTTCCTTTTGTTACTGTTTATGACCAGAAGAAGGATGGGGCCAGCCCGGAAAGAGTAGTATTTTTCCCCTTCCGGCCCACCGAAATCCTCATAGTTCATGTAGTTGTAGTAGTGGGCGGCCTCGGCCTCGTGATTGCCGATGCTGACCATGAAGGATACGTTCGTGGACAAGCTTTTGATGGGTTCGAAATATTGGGAGGCATATTGCTTGAGCCAATTCCCGTTCATTACAATGTCGCCTACATTCAAAACCAGATGAAGCTGGTTTTGGACATCTGCTCCATAAAGGGTTTGCACCGTTTCCCGCATTGCTTCGATGACCCTTGTGTGATCGTTGATTCCGGTTCTTGTATCCCCCAGGATTCCGATACGGAAATGGCCCTGCGAAACATTGTTGGCGGGGAAGGTCCTGAATCTATGAATGTCGGATTCGGTTGTGCCGGTCTTGCACTTGTAGAAATATTCCGTGTCAGGCGACAAACCCGTCAGCTGAACCCGGTGCCAAACCGTATCCACATCAAAAGTGTGTGAATCCCCAGTCGTGCTTTGCCCAAGGGCATCCGTGGTGCCGTAATACACAATCGATTCGCTGGACTCCGACTCATGCCAGTTTATGGTTATTGACGATGACGTGGCACTTTGCAGGTAGGGATAGGAAATATCCGCGAAACCACTTGTTGCCGCCAGCATTATCGCCAATGTCAATATTGACTTTTTCATCTTTTTATTCTCCTTTATTCCTCGTCCAACTGTTTCGGAACATGGTTTACCCATCTCCCCCAAGCACCGGATTTTTTTACAAATTTCTCGAGTTCGCTCTACATCCTTCTTTTACAATGGACTGAAATACCAAGCCTAAGGCAATTCGATCCGGAGGCGATAGTAGCGCCGGGGGCCGATGGCGGAATCCGAGACGGTCATTTCAGTTCCATTTCCGGAGAACGACGGACCCAGTTCCAGCCAAGCACCCGTGCTCAAATCAACGCGATACTCCACGGCATAGCGGCGACTGGCCGATGTCCGGAAGCGTACCGTCGGCAAACCGGTGCCCGGTGTCAGTTCAACCGAAAAGGTCTGCTTCGAGTTTCCATCCTGCGGATCGGTGTCGGTCACGTATTCCTGCCAGTTGTTATACGCATCGAGGTCGGGATTTCCGGCTTTGTCGTCAACCAGCGGATTGAGGGAATGGGCGTTCTCCCAATCGTCCGGCATGCCGTCGCCATCCGTGTCGGTGGGAGGATCCTGGAGTTTTTCGATGACCACTCCCGTCAGGCAACCCCGATTGCTGCTTCCGGTGGAACGATTCTCCCCGACAATGGTGCAGGTTGCCCCGGAGGAAACGACGGTCCAGTAGTTGCCCTGGACAACACCTGGATCGATTTCGGTCCAGTATTCCCCATGGTTGGAGTTGTTGGCGTTGATGGTGCCCCAGGCCGCGGCAGTGGTGGATGCGTCTCCGCCAAGCACCCATGTCCCATTGACATCGAAGTTCATCATGCCGCACGAACCGCCGCCGCCTTGGTTCTGATCCGTGGCAAACAGGCCATAGACCTTGTATGAAGCATACGGAATGTTGCTGATGGTGACGCTCAGGTTTTTGTCGTCGAGATAGCCGGAAGACAACCGGTGTTCGTCGTCGGCCGTTCCGTCGTTGTTTTCCCATGTATTGTTGCATTGCCACACGGCATCAACACCGGTAGCCGCTCCGGCGTTGTCGACCAGGCCGGTCAGCGAGCCCGCAGCGCCGGTACCCGCGTTCCAGTGCGTACTGTCCGAGGAAAGCGGGCCGATCAATTCACCCCCGGCGAAGGTTTCGCCCGATCCTCTGCCGAAGTTGATCGAGATGGCGTTTCGGGCGGTCGTAAACGACCATGCCGGGCCGGCAGTCGTCCCGCTGACATTCACCTCATCCACCGCCCAATAGTAGGTTGTATCATTGAGCAACGTACCGGGATCGAAGGTAGCACCGGATTGATTGCCCTGGAAGGCCGGCGTGGAGTTCGTGCCGAAGTAGACATCGTGCGACGTCGCCATCGACCCTGCGGCCCAGCCCAGCTGGACATTAAAGGCCGCATTGGTTGCACCATCCAACGGAACGGGTGCCGAGGCAACGCCCGGCGGTGCCTGGACGCTGATATTGACGGGCAACGAACTCATCACGCTGCTGCCATCATAGACCGCCTGCGCAGTCAAGGTGTAGTTGCCGGAGCTGACATTGCTCCAGATCAGGCTGAACGGCGCGGTGGTGTCTTCGCCGAGCAACTCGGAGCCGTTGAAGAACTGAACCTTGCCGATCGCGTTTCCGTTGGGAATGACGATGGCGGCGATGCCGATGTCGGAGGGATTCGGAAATACAGATCCCTCGGTCGGCGAAATGAGCGTTACAATGGGGGCATCGGGATCCAACACCCCGGTAACGATGCCGAATTCATCGACCACGAATTCGAAGGTTCGTCCGCTGGTGGTCAGCTTCGTGATATAGCCGTTCCCATCCCGCTCGATCCATGCATGGGTGGTGTTGAACAGGGCGTGCGGGTACGGGGAATAGGTTCCCAGAGTATCCTGCATGACGATCTTGTTCATGCCGCAGGAAATCCAGTCGAGGAAGGTAAGCACCTCGGTAACGTTGGCCTTCATCGGCTCTATGCCCTGGGCGGTGCCGCGCTGGAAACGGTCGATGGCTCCGACGAGGCGGGCCTCGGCGTGGGCCCAGTGCTGGTTGGCCTGGGTGGCCATGGCTTCCTGCGGCATGCCGAGAAACGATTTGATGGTCCACCGCATAAACGAGAGATCCCGGAAGGGTGCGCCGGGGCCGGTGGCCCAGTAGGCATCCCAGGCGGCATCCCAGGTGGCGTTGGTGCCGTCCCAATAGCCTTGGTCCTTGAAATGGGCCTTGATAACCGTCCAGTCCACGAAATCGTTGCCGCCGCCATTGCTGCTGAGCACGTCCGGCCCGGCGGCAAGGTTGAGCATCTGGCCTTTTCGGCGCCAGAGGTCGGCGTTGGCCCGGCCCTGCACGTAGCCATCGAGCGAGTGGGTCACCTCGTGGCCCATCACGAAGGTGAAATAGTCGCCGCGCTGCACTTCCGCCCCATAGAAATCCTGGATGGCTGCGTTGAGATCGTCGGCCCATTTCCATTCCATCGAACTGTTGCCAATGCCGAAGTTGAAGGTGTTCTTGGAGCCCCGGAAGGAGCTGACGTGGCCATCGCGGCCGTTGCCGTAGTATTGGTGCAGCGTGATACTGCCATCGGGGAACGATTCGCGCGGTTGCAGCGCCATGAAATCGCGAACCGATTCGAGCATCCCCTGGCTCGCCTGCTGGTTGTCGCCAAGGTGCAGGCCCATCTGCAGATAGATCTCGCGATGCAGGCCCGCAAGCCCCACCGCGTCCGCGACGTTGCCCCGGTGCTCCGGGGTGTCGGGAAGCATATGGTGCATGGTCATCAG
>DAOVNC010000253.1 GCA_030630445.1 Kiritimatiellales bacterium
AGATTGATTCAACAATTCCATCGATATATAGCGAAATTCGTTTGCTTGGTCTTGCGTCGTCTCTTTGTTTTAAATGGAATCCCTCTTGAATAAATTTGACCCCGGTAGCCCAATCTCCTGTTTTAATAGCCAAACTTGCCAGCGCCAAATGAGCTGTTATTTTATAATCGACAGTCGTATTTGTATGATTGAGCGTGCAGTTGTAGTCAGCAATGGCCAGATCGAACTTATTTTGCTTTTCGTAAAGAAATGCACGGAAAGATAGTAATGCAGAGACAACGATTTTATAATCAACCTGATCTGCTAGATCGATACCTTGGGAGAAATCGGAAATAGCCTGTTCCCAATGTTTTCCCTGCTCACAATATGCTGTTCCACGCATACACAAGGCTAAAGCAACCGTATTTGCTGAAGATATATGGGTCGTCACAGCGGTTGTACAGGATTCGATCATTTTGTCGGAATCCCCGGAAAGAATGTAGAGAGCATCACAAGCAAGCAATATCTCCACCACCGCGCTAGGAGAAGCGTCCGATATTGAGAGCGCAATGTCATAGGCTTTAAACGCCGTATCAAACTTTCTTTCAGCGAGAAATATGCTCCCTTTCATTCTCAGGGCATGTGCCTTGATGGTTGCATCGCATTCGGTGTCGATGACGCTTTCTAAAATTCCCAAGGCCTTTTCTGTGTTCTCTTTTTGCCACTCCAAAAAGGCAAGCCCGAGTTCATCGCTCAAATCAACCCACTTCTCCGCATGGGGAACAACTTCGGGGGAGCCCAAATCGAGAAGGTCGCTTTCAAGGCTGCACTTCAAAAGGTGTTTGCGCAGGTTTCCTTCTACGTGGTTACGGGCAAGCGCAGAGGTTAGATAGCTGCGGGAGACAGAGTTCGGGGCGCACTGCCCCAGCCAGGTCGTCATCTCTCTTTCATCATACCAGACCCGGAGAAAGTCGACGAGAAGGGCAAGGGGACCAGGGCTTTGATTTTCCTTGATCTCGGTACAGATGCGCATGAGGGGCTCGGCGACTTCGTAGAGCGATTCCCGACCGCGCTTGGATGACTCAACATAGCCTTTCTGCCGTAGTTCGGCTAGTTGCTTGGCAATGGTCGGATTGGTGGAAAAGAGGGGTTTGGCGATATCCTTCACGGCCACCGTTCCGGTGCTGCGGCAGAGCAGTTCCACGATTTTTCGCTGAAGGGCTGGAAGCCAGCGGAGTCGTTCCTGATAGTATGGGGTCAACTCATCGACCATCTTGAGGAACGGCGCAACGAGCGAGTCGATGCTTTTGCGGGTGATAAATTGGGACAGCACAATAAATACGCGATGGTTTCCGCCGGAGAGATGGTGCAGTGCACGCACGCGCGCTTCGCCGCGCGGGGCTGAAAGGAATTCAACGACATCGTCTTGCTCGTTGTGCGTTGCGATTTTAAGGAGCAGTTCGGTTGCCTCTTGGACGGTCAGAAATTTGAGGTGTTCGGTTTGGAAAAATCCAAAAAACGGACTTTCGCGACTAGAGAGTCCGTTCACCAGCCGTTGGGCGGTGGAAACAATGCAGAAAACGGGGTCTTCCTGAATCATTGCCCGCAGGGCTTTTTGTCCCTTCGAGCCAAGCGCCTCGAATATCGCGTCGAGGTTTTCGACCAAAATCAGGAGGGTTCGTCCCGCGAGGGTTTCTTTGAGAAGGTTTTGGAGAAAGTTAAACGCGTCATTAGGCTTAAGTTCATAGGCGGGTTCGAACTTTTCGGAGTTGTAGCAATCCGGATAGCGCTTGCCTAGTGCGCGGAAGATACGCGAAAGAAATTCGAGCGGTGTGGTGCAGGTTTCATCTTCATTCAGCCACGCCACATGCATTCGGTCCCCAAGCTCCGCATCTTGCTTCACCCTATTTTCGATAAGTGTGATTAGATGTGTTTTTCCGGAGCCGCGAGGGCCGACAAAAAGCAGGTGGTGTTTGTGTCGGGTCAAGATGCTTTCGCGTACGCGAGCCACAGTATCGTCCAATAACTTCAGGCGCTGGACGGTAATGGCTTCCAGCACTTCGGGGTCGGTGCGGCTGGGGGTGAATACGGAAATGTCCACAGGCTCTCTCATCGTCCGCTCTCCAATCCTCGATCCAGTTTCCACCACCGGCAGATTATCGGAAAGCGGAAGAAATAGTGCCCATCTGTATTGCGGGCAAGATAGTGATCCTGCTCCAGTAGCCTGAGCAGTTTAATGAGTTCGTCGCGATCATCAAAATCGATGATCTGCTTCAAGTTGGATAGTAGCTGATCCACCGGCAGGGCATCACCCTGTAGGGCCAGTTCATCCAATATGTTGAAAACAAGTTTTTCCTTGTCGCCATAGTAGGTCGGTATTCTATCGCTATAGTGCCGAAGTTCCCATGGATCGTTGGAATCAACTAAGCGCGCGGCCACCAACGGCTCAATGTTTTTGGGGCTTGCGGGCATATCGCCAACTTTTAGGCCTCGGACGATGTGGTGTATATAATAGGGGAAGCAATCAGCGGCATGGGCGATCGCGGTTGCACTTGTTTCCAAATCTTCACATGGGAGTCCCTCTCCCTCGATTAACTGCTGAGCTAGCTTGCATGCATCATCGAGTTTCAGGGCGGGGACTTCGATCTGTAGCATATCGTTGACCGGGGCATTGGCATAGCCTGCCGCCTTGAGCGAAGCAAAAACATGGTGCAGTCCAATTGATCCCGTGATGATCATTCTAAATCCGCGATGGGATTGCCGTAGACTGCGCAGGACATCGAGAACCTGCATGGCGATTTCTTCGCCCTCCCCATCTCGGATGTTCTGCAACATGTAGGGCATTTCATCCCATAGAAAAAGCAGACGCTCCGCATCTTGACCATCCATGTCCATCAGATCGCCAATGGATGTGACCAATATGTCCTTCCATGGCTGGCCGACAGATTTTGGAAGCGTAAACTGACCCGCAATCTCCATGCCGCCAAGCTTCCTGAACAATTCGGTGGCGCGACGCTTTGATTTTTCTGTTCGGGTCAGGAACTCATCTACATCCCGATAGACTGCCATGGCGAATTCATTGGCAGTATGGACATGTTCAAGGTCGCAGAATTTAACCCGCCAACCTGAACGTGGTTCATCTCCCATTTTCTTGAGGATGGTGGTTTTTCCAATCCGCCTCTCGGCCGTCATTCGGATGCTTTGTTGTTCGAGGGTATCCCATATTTCATTAATTACAGCATCGCGTCCCACAACCGCCTTAGGATCTATTTGCCCACCTGGATTTGCCTTCATCTCAGCCTCCTTCTCGCATTGGATAATGTGAAATATATGTCAAATAAAACGTATGTCAAATAAAACGTATGTTTATTTTGGAATATATCTGAGTCCTATGCTGAGGCAGCACTACCGCTGCTGATCGCAACAGTCGCGAATGCATCTGGAACCGGGGACGGGTTTGCGCTAACGTGTCCCGTTCATGGAAAACGAACCGGACAAAAACCTGAAGCAGATCCTGGTGGTCGAGGACGAGCCGGCGATCGCGGAAAACATCGCCTTTGCGGTGGGCACGGAAAACATGGTTCCGCTGGTGGTCGCCACAGCCGGGGAAGCTTGGGAGATTCTGAAGGCGCGGCCTGTCGACCTAATGGTGCTCGACGTTGGCTTGCCGGACGAAAACGGGTTCGACTTCTGCCGCCGCGTCCGCACCATCTCCAATGTCCCGATTATTTTCCTAACCGCCCGGCAGGCGGAGATCGACCGCATTGTCGGCCTCGAACTCGGCGCGGACGACTATGTGACGAAGCCGTTTAGCCCGCGCGAGCTAACCGCCCGCATCCGCGCCATCCTGCGCCGTTCGGGAACGAGTGTGCCCGCTGCGACAACCTCCGAACCGGAACCCCTTTTTTTGGTGGACCACAGCCGGAAGGCCATCTCCTACGAGGGGCAGCCACTGAACCTTTCGCGCTACGAGTTCCGCATGCTGGAACTGATGGTCCGGCACCCCGGCCAGGTTTTCTCGCGCGACCAGCTGATGGACCACGCGTGGGAGGAGCCGGATGCAAGCTACGACCGGACGGTCGACACACACATCAAGACGCTGCGCGCCAAGCTGCGAAAGATCAATCCGAAATCGGACTGCCTGCAAACGCGGCGCGGCTGGGGATATTGCCTGAAGGAATGCCCATGAAAATCCGCACCCGCCTGCTGATCACCTCCATACTGCTGTTTGCGGCGGGGGCGTTCTGGTTGCTCGACTGGCTGTTGCAGGATTTTCGCTACCACTACTACAACACCATGGAGGAGTCCATGGTCGACACCTCCACGATTCTCGCGTCGATGGTATCCGCCGAACTGGGGGACGGGGACATCGAGGTGGGGGAGGCCTTCCGCCGGGGCATGACCGAGGCCAACCGGCGCAAGCTGTCGGCACGGATCTACGACTTCACGAAAACCAACATGAATGTCCGCGTACTGGTGACAGATGCCGCCGGACTGGTGAAATACGACTCGCGCGACGGTGCCGCCGAGGGCGAGGACTATTCGGTCTGGCGCGACGTGCGCCTGACGCTAGCGGGGGAATACGGCGCCCGTGCCTCCTATGCCGTTAAAACCGATCCCGAAAGCCTGACCTTTTTTATCGGCTCCCCCCTGCTCGTGGATGGCGAGGTGCGCGGCGTTCTTTCGGTCGGGAAACCCGTGCGCAGCGTCCTGCCGATCATGCGCAAGGCCAAGCGCCGGCTCATTGGCATGGGTGTCGTCGCGGTAACGGCCCTGCTGCTGATCCAGGTGCTGGTTTCATCCTGGGTCACCCAGCCGATCCGCAAATTGATCGCCTATGCCCGCGCCGTGCGCGATGGCCGCCACACCGCGCGCCCCCGCTTTGAGCGCGGTGAAATGGGCGAGCTCGCCAACGCCTTCGAAGAGATGCGCGACGCCCTCGAAGGCCGCGAATATGTCGAGGAATATGTCCAATCACTAACCCACGAAATGAAGAGCCCGCTCGCCGCGATCCAAGGGGCCGCCGAACTGCTCGACGAAGAGATGCCCCAGGAGCAGCGCGCACGGTTCCTGAAAAACATCCAGACCGAATCCGACCGCCTGCACGGCCTCGTCAACCGCATGCTCGCGCTCGCCGCCATCGAAAAGCGAAAAGATCCCGCCCGCTCCGAACCCATCGATATCCACGCGCTCCTCGACGACGTGACCGATAGCCTTCTGCCGCTTCTGCGGGGAAAAGATGTTACCGTCCGTTGCTCCATCGAAAAGGAAACAAAGCTCCACGGCGAATATTTCCTGCTCCGGCAGGCGGTCGCCAATCTGGTGCAGAACGCGGTCGGGTTTTCACCAAGCGGGGCGGAAGTCGAAATCCGGGTTTTCAGCAGAGGCGGGTTCGTCGCCATCCAGGTTTCCGACCAAGGCGCGGGGATTCCCGACTATGCGGTCGAGCGCGTATTCGACCGCTTCTACTCCCTCCCCCGCCCAGGGAACGGCACAAAGAGCTCCGGCCTCGGCCTCAATTTCGTGCGCGAGAT
>DAOVNC010000076.1 GCA_030630445.1 Kiritimatiellales bacterium
GGATGATGTTGTTTCCCAGCAGCTTCATGCTGCCACCGATGGTGGCGTCCGGGGTGATTTTGACGGTGTCGCCCAGCACCATGGCATTGCCGCCAACATTGCCACCGATCTGGATGGTCTTGCCCATCAGGCGGACGTTGTGTTTTGCATTTCCCGTGAGGTCGATGCTGTTGCCCATGCCCCATACGTTGCGCTCGAATTCACCGCCGAGGGCCATGCGGCTGCCGGAGAGCAGGAACAGGTCGTCTTTCACGAGTCCGTTCACCTCGGCGTCGACGGTGTGGACCCATTGCTCCTCGGCAACGGTTTCGCCTTCCGCAACGGTGTAGGTGTTGGTGGAGATAAAATGGATGGCCTGCGCTTGGATGGAGAACAGTCCGGCGGCGATAGCGAGTGGAAGTTTGAATCGCATGGTCAGGCTTTCACGACGGAAACATGGCCGCCGGCGGTGGAGGAAATTTTTACGGGTTGGCCGGCTTCGATCCATTCGCCATCGGCCACGACGTCGACGCGCTGGCCCTCGAAACGGGCGATCCCGGAGGGGCGCAGGGTGGAAACGGCTTCGCCGAGCGTGCCGACCGGGTATTCGTCGACGGCGTTGTGGGCCTTATAGTCCTTGGTGCTATCGTCGAGCGACAAGGATTTGCCGACGCGGCTTTTCGGGAAATATTTAATCCAGACCACGAAGGTCAGCACCCCCATGAGCAACAGCGCAAAGGCACTGAGCATGTTCCACGGGGTTTCAAACTTGGCCATGCCGATCCCTGCGGCCACCAGCCAGGCCATTGCGCCGATACTGCCGAGAATCCCGCCTGGCACAAAGATCTCCATTCCGATGAGCATAAAGCCCGCGAGCAAAAGGGTGATGTATAGCGTGATCGGTTCCATAGCTCGAACCATAGGCGACCGTGCGGATGAATGGAAGCCGCTTTTAGCCAACAATGTTCAGCGCAAGGATGCTCACGGCGTTGAAGATGGCGTGGATGCCGATGTTGACCCAGAGCGACCCGGTGCGCCAGTAGGCGAGGCAGAGCGCGGTGGAAAGCAGGAAGAGCGGCACAAACGACGGAAGGTGGAAGTGCAGGAGCGCAAAAAACGCAGAGACCAGCAGGGTGCCGCCCGCGAGTCCGGCGCGTTTGGCTAGGTAGGGGAAAAGCATGCCGCGGAAGAGCACCTCCTCGTAGAGCGGTGCGGCAAGGATGGCCGCCAGCATATAGAGGATTTTCAGCCACGAACGCTCCTGCGCAATAATCTGCGCGGCCTCCTGCAGCTCCAGTTCCATCCCGAAGACGTGCTCCAGCATCAGGTGGTAGGCGCGCGCGGCCAGCATCAGGAAGGGAATGAGCGCAAGATAGAATGACGGCGCGAGCACCAGCTTCTTCAGGTGCCGGATGCCCATGCCGTAGCCGGCCTCCCACGTGCTGTTGCGCCGCCGGTTAACGAGGGCGACGATCACCATGATGATGGAGTAGATGAAGAGGGTAACGACCAGCTGGACCACGGGCATTTGTTCTTCATAAAAAAACGGGCGGACAGCCGAAGAGAGGAGATGGAGCAGGAAGAACACGCCAAGCACGAGGCCAATCTGGGGCGTGGTCCATGAACGTGCGCTGATTTGGGCGGTGAGGACCCGGCGGTTGGGCGGGTTGCGGCGATGGTATCGTGCGAGAAAGAACGCGGCAATCAGTCCGCCGATCAGCAACGTTCCGGTGATGCTGTCGAAGAGCAATTGGCGGTTCGGGTCGGCGTTGGCGAGGAGTTCATCCATGCGCCCATGGTAGCCGCAGGCACACTGAAATCAATTGCAAAATCCGCGCGCTCCCGAAACCCTCAATCCAGCGCGTTAAACTTATTGCATGGAACCTCTCTTTGGGCTATATCTTCTTGATCATGTCGGTTTTTATCGGCGACTGGAATGTAATTGGCCGGTGTGCTTGCGATTGCCAAGTCCGCAGCCACTAACAAGTTGCTTTAGGGGTGCATGGAAAATATTGGAAATAAAAGACGTCTGTCCAGATGGTTGTGCGCTTGGGTATGCTCGCTCGCCGTGCTGTGCGGTTCATTCTGTTTTGCCGCCGAAGACGAGCCTACGCCGGGAGAGTTGCTGAAGAAGACCGGCCAGCTTATGAAGGCCAAGAAGTACGAGGAGGCCATCGCGACGATGTACGCCTACCTCGAGATAACGGACATCTCTACGGCCCAGGGTGTGATCCGAATTGCGCAGGACCTTCGTTTCAAGCTGATTGTCACGCTGATCGAGCATACTGCCGATGACCGGTTGGCTGAAGCGGCCGAGGTCTTGCAGACCTATATCGACAGGCCGCTGGCCGAACATCCCCGTCTGGCCAGAAGCATGCTGGCCACCTGCTTCTTCGAGACCGGCAAGTTCGATCTGAGCGCGACCGCCGCCAAGAATGCGCTGCTCTTCGACAAGGATCCGACCACCCGGGCGGGCGCCAAGGCCTGGACGCCCGACGAGGAGGAGATGTTCTCGAAGTTTGTGCCGATGGACTACGAGCTTGAATACGCGGACGAGGCCGTGACCGCGTTGTACATGACGATCGCCGAGTCCTACTACAAGCTCGAGAGATGGGAGGAGTGCATCGAACCCTACCAGTATGTGGCCGAGCATACGCTAAACTCGCAACACAAGGGCTATTCGATCATGCAGATGATCAATGCCATGGTCGCCATGCCGGATTTCGACCGGATCGCGGAATGGATCCCCGTGCTCTACCGCACCCCCGCCCGCTACGACATCCGCGTGAACCTGGCACTCATGGACGTTGCCGCCGCCCTCTACGACGAGGGCCAGTTCGACGAAGCCCTGCCGCTCTACCGCATGATTCTCCCGCGCGAGGAGCTCATCGCCTACCAAGAGGCGCGGCTGCGCGAACTGCGCATTGAAAAAGAGCTGCCGCCGGAGGAAGACATGAAGGTGTCCGATGCCGAAAAGGACATCTTCGGCATCGTCGACGAGCCCAAGGCGGCGACGGGGGAAGAGGATGCGGCTAGCGGCGAGGGTGCCGTGAAGCCTAAGGAGATCCGCGAACTCGAAGGGTTGATCCAAACCGTGAAAAACCTACCGCCCTACGAAACCGATATCAAATACCGCATGGCGCAGATCTACGACGAGGTCGGGCGCTTTTGGGAGGCGGTCAAGTTTCTCGACATCGTCTACAAGGAAGACCCCCAGAGCAAGATGGGCGAGTTCTCCATCCATCAAATAGTCAAGATCCTGCTCCAAAAGCTGGATGTCCTGTCCGAGGCCGAAGAACACGGGTTTGCGTTTCTGGAACAGCAGAAGACCGGATTGAAGGCTCGCCAGGTCGCCTATCTGTTCACCAACTACCACCAGAAAAAGGATGAGATGGAGGCCATCAAGGAGTTGCGGCCCTATCTCGACAGCTTTATCCGCGCCGGCGATGATAGCAGCGTGACCAACGGTACCGAAGTCTACAAGGCCATCGTGAAATACGATGCCGAACTCTACTACATGCAGGCCGTGGCCGATCTCGTCCTGTTCAAGTTCGCCGAGTCCGAAACGGGCTTCAAACTCGTGGCTGACGAATTTCCGGGATCGCACCAGGAAGGCAACGCGCTTTATTGGCACGGCATGACGCAGCTCTTCCAGCTAAAATTTACCGAGGCCCATGCGGTCTTTGAGGATTACGCACAAAGGTTCCCCGAAGGAGAATGGGTCGACGAGGTGTCCTACCAAGGCGGGGTGTGCCTGTTTGGCATTGCGGGTAACACCCAGGAGCCGGACTACACGGCGGCGTCCAACCGCTTCAGCCATGTGATCGCGACCTATCCCAACCCGAATCCCGACGAACCCGGATTCTCCAGCGTCTTCCCCGACGCCTGCAGCATGCGCGGCGATATCTATGGCTCCCTCGGCACCTCCAAGGGGCTGGAGGACGCCGAAATGGACTACAGAACCGCTATCGCCCATGCCAAAAAACCCGCCCAGGCCACTTATGCCGTCTTCCAGCTGGCCAAAATTTTCAAGGCGACGGATCAATACGACAAGAGCATCAAGATTGTCGAAGCCTATCTCGACCAATGGAAAGAGGAAGCGGATATTGCCAAGGCGCTGTTCTGGATCGGCAAGAGCAAGCTTCAGAAGCGGGCGCTCATGGAGGATGAGCAGATGGCCAATGCGTTGGTTGACGAGGTGGTCGACGACTATCTCGCCGCCATCATGGAGTATGGCACCGATGTGAAGGAGGAAGGGGTCGACCTCATGATCGAGGAGCTTGTCAGGGTATCGAGCCTCTGGCTCGACTTCGACAAACAGGAGGCCCTCCTCGCCGAACTGAAGGCCTCGGCCGAAGCGACCGACGATCTCGTTCTGAAGCTCCGCCTGCGCGTAACCATGGCCATGATCACCAAGACCGAAACCGAACTTGGCCGCCAGTTGCTTGCCGAGCTTCCGGATTTCGAGAGCGTATCACCCCCCGTGCTCGCGGCCATCTGCAAGATTTCCATCGAAAACAAGGATTTTTCGCGCGCCGAAGAACTGCTGGGCATCTTCGAGACCAAGTTCGAGGATTCCGACTATATGCGCATGGCCTACAAACTCCGCAGCTTGGGGCAGTTTGCCGACGAGGACTACGAGGACGCACTTGAAACCATCGAGGATGCGCAGAGCCGCTACAGCGGTGATCCCGACATGGCATGGGCCCAGTTGATGAAGGCCCAACTCCTGCTTGAGAGGGGAGACTTTGCCTCGGCGATCAGCAACAACCTGATCGTTATCGGGGTGCCCGCATGGCGCGGCGAGCCGGTGGTTCAGGCCACCTACCAGCTCGGGCAGGTCGAGGAACAAGCCGGCGTCAAAGGCCCGATCGAAGAGCGGGACAAACGCGTGGCCCGGGGCTTTGCGTACTACCAGCGCGTCTACTACCAGTACAAGGGCTATGCCAAGGGGTATTGGGCGGCCGAGGCCTATCTGGCCAGCGCGCGCTGCCTGGATATCCTGGGACAGGAAACCGACCGGCGCAACACGTTCATCGCCCTGCTCTACGATCCCTTTGTGAATACCCTTCCGCAGGCCGACGTGGCACGCAAGGAACTCGGCCCGGACAAGGTCGCCGAAATCGAGGCCAAGATGGAGGCGGGAGCAGTAACGAATATCATCATCACGGTTGAGATGGACGCGCCCGAAGCCGGGACGAACGAAACCGAAACGGTCGAGAGCGAGGCTCCCGAAACCGAGCCGGTCGCGACAGGGGGAGACGAATCATGAAACGATTGCTGTTCAGCTTGGTTGTTCTTTCCGTGGCTGCGGCCTCGGGGCAGGTTGCGCAATCCGGCACGCCGGCGCGGCTTGAGGTGGTCAACGGCAAGGTGGTGAAGGCCTTTCTCCAAAGCATGGAAGACGGCATCCTGACCTTCCAGCAAAGTAAATCCACAAGAAACGTCCCCGCTCCTGCGGACAAGATCAGGAGCCTGACGTTTTATCCAAAATATGATTCCGTTGCCGTCGAGCATAGCTTCAACGAGGGCGACTATTCCTCCGTGATCACCACCCTTGGCCCGGTGATGGAGCCCTATTGGGACTATATGGCGATCAGCAACAACCTGCAGACCGCCTTCGGCATGCTGGTAAAGTCGCACCTTCGCGAAGAGGACTATCCCAAGGTGCAGAGCGCCAGCGAAGTCCTGATGGAAAGCAGCAATCCGGATTTAGTGGTGCAGGGGCAGGTCTATGCCGCGCTCGTGGCGCTCAGCAATACCACCACCAACGGCGTGGTAGCCACCAATAGTTTGGTGCTCGCTGAAACACTGCGCGGCGAAGTGGCCTCCGAGGCGGCGGGACTCTATCTGCAGGCTTGCATCGAGCGCGCGAAAGGGGCGCCGCGGGAGGCCAGCAAGGTTGTTGCGGAAATGATTGCGAATCACGGAAACGATCTGGACTGGATGCCGCAGAGCGAACTGCTCAGCGCATATCTCTATCTAGACCAGGCCATAACCAACTCGGCCGCGAACTGCGCCCGGCAGGTGCAAAGCATCTATGGGGGATCGAACGTTGCCAGGGATGCGGAAAAGTTTCGGGCAAAGCTGCCGGTGGAGGAGCCCGCGACGGTGGAGGAGCCTGCAAAGACGGAAGAAGCAGCAGAAACCGAAGAAGCCGCCGAACCTGCGGAGGCGGAAGAGAACACGGGGCAGACCGGTATGCAGAAAGAATAGTTCGATGGGAAAATTCAAAAGATCGGAGCCGCGGAAGGGCTCCGGCATTTAAAACGGATGGCTTGAAACGACGGATCAAATAAACGGAGGAAGGTAGAATGAAAAAGAGATTCTTTATTGCGGCGATGCTGCTTTTGGCGGCGGGGAGCGTGTTTGCACAAGATGGTGGGACTGACGCTCAGACAGTCAATCTGCTCGAAATGGTTAAAACCGGCGGGTGGGCCATGTGGCCTCTCGGGGCATTTTCCTTCTTCATGGTGGTTCTCGTTATCCAGAACTTTATCTCGTTGCGGTCGAAAACCCTGCTGCATAGCGAGCAGATGCCGGAGCTGCTGGAGATGATGCTCAACAAAAAAACCAAAACCGCGCTGATCTATTGCCGTAAGCACCCCTCCATGTTCGCCAACACCTTCGGCGCAGGACTTGAGCGCTGTCTTGACGGCGAGGTGGAGATCAACTTCCAGAAGGTGCAGGAGTCGGTCGAAGAAGCCTCCGTCGAGCAAATGTCGAAGCTCATGAAGCCGATCGACTTCCTGTCGATCATCGGGGCGAGCGCGCCGATGCTGGGGCTGCTCGGTACGGTGTCGGGCATGATCAAGGCCTTCAATACCATGGGCACGAAGGGCATGGACAAGCCGGAACTGCTGGCCGCCAACATTGGCGAGGCCCTCATTACGACGGCAACCGGTCTGGTGATCGCCATTCCCGCCATGTTCTTCTTCTTCATGTTCAAGAAAGGGTTCCAGAAAACCCTGGCCACGCTGGGACGCAATATTGGCTTCCTGTTCGATGCGCTTGAAACCGGCAAGATGCCGATGAGCTTTACGGATCTTGAAACTCTGGAGAAAATGGACGGCGAATAGGGTGTGGTTCCCGGTTGACCTTCGGGTTTTGATGCTTGAACCGCAGACCGTCTGGCTGTAGAAAAGTCAACGCGGGCGGGTTGCAAGGGTCTAAACGTTTAGTCAAAAGAAAAAAGGCGAAGCCAAAGATGAAACTCCAACCAATAGACAACGAAGACATCGAAATCGATATGTCCCCGATGATCGACATGGTCTTCCTGCTGCTGATCTTCTTTCTGGTGGCCTCGACCGTGATCGATGAAAAAGTGCCGATCAAGGTTCCGACGGCGGTTCACGCCACGTTACCGGAGACCAAGGTCGGCCGGGTTACGATTTCAGTGAACGAGGACGATGAGATTTACTTCGGGGTCGGGGGTCCGAAATTGACGCTTGACCAACTCAAGCAGCGGGTGCTCGCCGAGATCGAACGCGATCCAAAACTTCGGATCCAAATCCGTTCGGGCGGCGGAGTGAAGTATGAGATGAGCGAAAAAATCATGCAGGCTCTGGGCGAGGCGGGAGCTACGGATCTGATTTATGCCGCATACGAAGGAGATCCCAGTGAAGCTTAATAAGAATATAGAAGAGGTTAGGCTAGATCTGCAGGTTTCGCCCCTCATCGATGTCGTGTTCCTGCTGCTGATCTATTTCATCGTCACGGCGGAGCTCATTAAGAAGGAGGGCGATATCTCGTTCATGCTACCTGCCCGCTCCGAACCGCAGGTGATGATCACCCTGCCCGTCGAGGTCGTTATTCTAATTTCCGCCGACGGCACCGTGTCGGTGGACGGCATAACCTTTTCGGCCGAGGACCAGGAGCTCTCGGCCCTGGCCACTCAGATCAAGGGGTTGAGGGAGGTCGCGAAGTCCCAACAGTCCGTCTTTTTCGTAAACCTTCTGCCGCACAAGGAGACCTTGCACCATCGGATTATAAACGTGATGGATGCTTGCGCGGCCGCCGGGGTGAAAAACCTAAGCTTCAGCAAGTCGATGTAGATTGGAGTTTCAGATGAAACGGCTATTCAAAAAGACCCAGAAACTGGTCAAGGGGATGCCTAGCGCGGTGGTGGTGAGCATCCTGTTCCACGCCGGGCTCTTTGTGCTGGCCGGGGTGCTGGTGATCTTCACGGTTCTCCCGCCGCCGCCGGTCGAGTTCGAGCCGCCCCCGAAGATCAAAGTTCCGAAGATGCCGCTGAAAAAGCTGCAGGTGAAGATGAAGAAGCCGACGAAGCCCAAGTCGACCGCGAAGATTACCGCCGTGGTCCCCAAGCTCGACGTGCATGACATCCAGTTCCCGGATCTGGCGTCGAGCGGCATTGGGGCGGGCCTGAGCGACGGTGGAGAGGTGGTTAGCTTCAACGATATGCCCACCTTTGACGACGACGATGGCCTTTTTGGTCCGGAAAAGTCGATCGGCAACGATCTGGAAGTAACCTACTACGATATCAAGCGCACCCGGAGCGGAAAGTACAACGGCCAGGAGAACGCAACCTGGACCGCCGTCGCGATGGATTTTCTGCAACAGGGCTGGGATACATCTGTGCTGGCGCGCTTTTATCGCGCGCCCAAGAAACGCTATGCCACGTGCGTTATGGTTCCAACCATGAGTTCCTCCATCGCCCCGTCGGCTTTCGGCGAAGACCCGGGTTCCGGGCTTTACTGGCTTGTCCATTACAAGGGAAAGCTTGTGTATCCGGAGGATATCACCTTTCGCTTCTGGTGTGCGGCCGATGGGTTCATGGCCGTCAGGGTGGACAACGATATGGTGTTGTTCGGCGCTTGGCAATATGAGATAGACAACTACCAAGTCGACTGGAGGGGCAACAATTCGAAGCGCGATACATACTACCTTGGGCATAATACCAGATTGGAGATTGGCGACTGGATCACGCTCAAGGCGGGCGAGCCGCGGAATCTAGAGGTATTTATGGGCGACCAAGGCGGATTGTGCGCCCTTATGCTGGTTGTCGAGGTCAAGGGTGTGGAGTATCCACAAAACAAGCAGGCGGGGCCGATTCTTCCCATATTCAAGACCGCTGAGCTTTCGCACAGCCAGGTAGATAGAATTTATATGGATCTAGCCCCGAACGAAGCCTGTTTGACCAATGGACCGGTGTTTAGTGATTATTGATGACCGCAGTTGGACGTGCGGAAAGGGATTGGCATGGAAGGGTTGACTGGAATGAGGGCTGTCGTTTTATTGTTTCTTTTATCTGCCGCATGTGTTTCCGGTGCCGCCGAAATGCGGTCATGGACGCTGGTGGATGGCCAGACTTTCGAGGCGAGGTACCTGTCTGTTTTGGGTAGGAATGTGCTGATGGAAAACGGCAAGGGGACGCAAAAAAAGATAGCGCTTGAGCAGTTTTCCGCAGATGATCGCGAATTTTTCGAATTGGAAAATCCCCCCGAATTTAAAATGGGCATACGGAAGAAATCCAAGCTGAGGCAGTTTTCAAGCCGTTTTGGCCCGAGATCCATCGATGGCATACCCGTGGTGCAGCTCTACACATTTGGTGCCCGGGTCGAGAAGCGCAGTGCAGGCGACTACAACCATGAAGTGAATATTGAAATCTTCGTCATCGGGGCACAGCTTCGCCACAACAACAAGTATATATTGCTGGACCGGCAAACAAGTTCGTTTGTTCCTTCGAAGGAGAACAAGCATTCCCATGAGTTTTGGGGCCCCAAAACCGTCAGGGTGGAGGAATACGCCATAAACTACTACGAGAGCCGCGGGAAAAAGTATGACACCTACCTCATCATCCTAACCGACAAGCGCGGAAAGGTGATTGCTACGAAAACCCCATCCAAATGGTTGCTTGAAAACCTTGAAAACCTAAAGAACCTTCCCGTCGGAAGCTTCATGGACACGACCTGCACGCGTGTTTATCCGGGTCGTCCAAAGGCCGAACTCTACTAGTTCAAAAAGTGCGGGGCGACGCGCGTCGGCGGAGCCACCGCAAAACGATGCACAAAACTGGCTCGGGGCTCCGGCAGGGCGTCGCCTCCATATTTCTCCCGCGACTTGCCTCCTTGAATACAGTCTGAAGACTGCAATTCGCACGTATCCCAGAAACGGAGATGAACAACCCACGAACGGACGCGAATAGTCTCGAATAGCCAATAATACAAATGTTTCCTTGTCTTCTCTTAATAGGATAATCGGTTCTCTTGATGGAGGATTCCCCGATTCTTGATAACCCATTCATGATTCGTGTCTATTCGCGTGGATTCGTGGTCCCATTTTCCATTATAGGATAAGTGGCCGAGCGCAGCGTTGCTCTCGTGCATCCGGCCAGACACGCCTCGAAACCCCGCCCTCCAAACAGTGCCGGTTTCCGGCACAGCACCCTCGCTGGTTTCTTTTGACGCCAAGAGCCTCATTAAGCTAGTTTTCGCTTTTCGTGAAAACCTTGCGTGGGTGGGATAATATATGCCAATGCATCACATTGGCGACTTAAGCTTGTCCATATACGAATGAATTTAGGTTTCATAACAAGACTGACGCCCTGATTCGTATGATTATGGTTTTGCTTGCTTGGGTTGTTGCGGTGTTTGGTGGGATATACACAGGCATGCGCGGTTTCTACAAGACGGGGCATGACATCGCCTGATAAACTACAAGAAATCGAAAAATAATTTGACACAGTTCTATATATGATATATTAGTGTTGTTACATAGTTAGAAAAGCGATCCTCGGCAATGCGACGTGGCGCTGCAGCGCATAAGATGAAGAAACTATTCAAAAAAACCCAGAAATTGGTCAAGGGGATGCCCAGCGCGGTGGCGCTGAGCATTCTGTTCCACGCCGGACTCTTTGTGCTGGCCGGGGTGTTGGTGATCTTCACGGTCCTTCCCCCGCCGCCGGTCGAGTTCGAGCCGCCCCCGAAAGTCAAGGTTCCGAAAATGCCGCTAAAAAAGCTGCAGATGAAGATGAAGAAGCCGACCAAGCCCAAGTCGACCGCGAAGATTAC
>DAOVNC010000077.1 GCA_030630445.1 Kiritimatiellales bacterium
CGGCCAATGCGCTGTTTTTTCTGCTGGGTGGAGTTCCAGATCGTCGTGCCGGAGGTCATGGTGCCGGAATAGAGGCGGAGGTAGGTCAGCTTGCCCATGTGCTTGTCGGACATGATCTTGAAGGCCAGGGCGGAGAAGACCTCGTTGTCGTCGACCTTGCGCTGGTTTTCCGGATCCTTGGTGCAGATGATCGGCGGAATCTCGTTCGGGGCGGGAAGAATCTTGATCACGCCGTCGAGCACCTGCTGGACGCCCTTGTTCTTGAAGGCCGATCCACAGTATACCGGAACGACTTGGCGAGAGCAGGTGGCCATGCGCAGAATCTTCCAGATTTCGTCTTCGGAAAGGTCGCCTTCCTCGAAATATTTTTCCAGCATCTCTTCGTCTTGCTCGGCGCATTTTTCAACGAGGTTGTTGCGCCATTCCTTGGCGGTGTCGACCAGGTCGGCCGGGATTTCAACTTCGTCCCATTCCGATCCCTGGGACTCTTCCTTGAAGATGAGGGCCTTCATGGTGACGAGGTCGATCACGCCGACAAACTCGTCGGAGGCGCCGATTGGAATAACGACGGGCACGGCGTTTGCGCCAAGCTGGTTGGCGATGCCTTCGACTACGCTGAAGAAGTCGGCGCCGATGCGGTCCATTTTGTTGACGAAAGCAACCTTCGGCACTTCGTAGCGTTCGGACTGGTGCCAGACGGTTTCGGACTGCGGCTGTACGCCGCCCACTGCGCAGAACAGGGCGATCGCGCCGTCAAGCACGCGCAGTGCGCGCTCCACTTCCATCGTGAAGTCCACGTGGCCGGGAGTGTCGATGATCGAAATCATGTGGTCTTTCCACATGCAGGTCGTTGCGGCGGAGGTAATCGTGATACCGCGTTCTTGTTCCTGCTCCATCCAGTCCATGGTGGCGGCACCGTCGTGGACTTCGCCGATTTTATGCGAACGCCCGGTGTAGTACAGGATGCGCTCGGATACCGTGGTCTTGCCGGCATCGATATGCGCCATGATTCCGATGTTTCGGACATTCTTCAAAGGGACTTCTCTAGCCATTGGTTTTCCTCGTTAAATATTGCCACTTCGTTGCCCCGCTTCGCGGAGCCTTTCTCGTAAACTCGAATCTGCCTTAACCTTCTAAAGGCGCGACAATATGCCGATTGACCAACCCACCTTCAAGGCATAATTCGTTAAAACTTAGCACCCTGCGCTACAGGGGAATCCGACAAAATAATTGGAGATAAAATGATTTCCGATCATCCGCCCCGAATTGTTAGAACCCCTTCGTTATTGAAATGTGCCTGCGGCACTATTTCCTATCGCAAATTATCAATCGCTTTGCTCATGGGGCCGAAATCATTTTGTCGAATAAAACTCGCCCGCCTGCGCATGCTTTCGCTTTACTGCGCGGCATTATGTTTATCGATACCCATGTTCATTTTGACCGGTTTGTCAAGGACGGTACTTTTCAGGGAATTCTGGAAAAGGCCAAGGATGCCCAGGTGCTGGAAATGGTGGCGATCGGCGGCAACGCCGAGGCCAACGCGCTTTCACTAAAACTGGCGCAGGAGCATCCGGGGCAAATCTTTGGCTGTGCGGGCTATGACCGCGACGAGGCCACCGGAGGCCCGGATCTTTCCGAACTTCGGGATTTTATCGGAAATCCGCTGGTGAAGGCCGTCGGCGAAACCGGACTCGACTATTACTACACCGCCGAAACCGCCGCCGAGCAAAAAACCCTCTTTGCCGAGAATTTGGCGCTGGCCGTCGAATTCGAAAAGCCGGTCGTGGTGCATACGCGCGATGCCGACGAAGACACCGTCGCCCTGCTCAGGGATTACGCCCATGCGTGGAAGGGCGATCCCGCCTGCCTGGGCGTGCTGCATTGTTTCACGCGCGAAACCGCTTTTGCCCGGCAGGTGCTCGATCTTGGCCTGATGATCAGTTTTAGCGGAATCGTTACGTTTGCCAACGCCGATCCGCTGCGCGAGGTGGTCCAATATGTGCCGGACGACCGGCTCTTGATCGAAACCGACTCGCCATACCTTGCGCCGGTTCCCGTGCGCGGGAACCGCAACGAGCCTGCTTTCGTGGTTCATGTGGCCAAACAGCTTGCCGAACTGCGGGATTGTTCGCTAGACTCCATCGCGAAATCAACTGCAAGAAATGCGCGTACGCTGTTTGCGCTCTAAAACCAGGGGAAATATAGCCATGCAATTTAGAATATCCGCCCTGTTGGCTGCGGCCTGCCTCTCCATCCACGCCCAGACGAACAACATGGTAGAGGCCGAGGTCCATACCCAGACGAACGAGGTGCTGAAGGTGAAAGTAACGGGCGACCGCGTGAGCCTGCGCGCAAAGCCCGACATCAACTCCGAACTCCTTGACCGCGCCATGCGCGGAGAGGAATTGGTCTTGCTCGGCAAAACCAACGACTGGGTGGCCGTGCAAGCGCCCGACAGCCTCAACTTCTGGGTCTCGGGCGAGTACATCCAGAACGGGATCGTTGTGCCGGAAAAGCTAAACATTCGGTCGGGACCCAGCCAAAACTACAGCGTGGTCTTTGTGGCGAACAAGGGCGACTCGGTTGCCCTTCGCGGCGAATTCAACGAATGGATCAAGATTGCCCCGCCCGCCGGAAGCCGGGTGTGGATTAGCGAAAAATATACGGAAACGATCGAGCCGCCCAAGCCGGAACCGGTGGCCGTCGCACCAGAACCCAAGCCGGAACCGGTGGTGGAAACACCCGAACCGAAGATTCCCGAGCTAACGGAAGAAGAGCGCAAGCCGCTTTTGCTCGTGCTGGACAAAAACAAGGAGCAAGGGGTCTACGATGAAATTCCCGGTGTGTTGCGCCGCGCCAACCCCGGCCTCTATAAATTGGTCTTGATTGTGGGCGATCTCGAGGAACCCATCTGCCTCGTGCGCGGGAACGAGGACCAGATGAAGCGCTACTTGAACCGAGCCTTGCTGATCAAAGGGAAAAAATACTGGGCCAAGGATGTCGCCCTTCCCGTCCTCAAGGTGGAAAAGATCCATCTCGACCCCATCTTGGAGGATTGAACTTCAAAACAGAATGGTTTGGAGCCTTGGGTTTTGTCGTTTGATATTTGTTTAGGATTTGGGGTTTGGGATTTAGGATTTCGAAACCATGCGATTTTTTCTAGACATGCTCTATCCGCGCCGTTGCATCGGTTGCGGCGCGTCATCGCCTGGCACCTTCCGCTATATTTGCTGGGAGTGCTGGTCGGATTCAGCGCGGGTGGAAGCCCCCTTTTGCACTCTTTGCGGGGATCCTGTGGCCGGTGCGATCGACCACGATTTCATCTGCTATTCCTGTTCGGCCGAAAAGCCATCCTTCGATGGCGCCCGTTCCGCCGCGCGCTACGACGGGGTTGTGGGAGAGTCCCTGCGGCAGCTTAAATATGAACAAGCCCTATGGCTTGCGCCAGACATCGCAACCCTGCTGCACCACTGCATCCAGGCCGAATATCCCGGTCGTTCGTTCGATCTGCTGGTGCCCGTCCCGCTCCACCATGTCCGCAAAAGGGACCGCGGATACAATCAATCCGCCGTATTGGCGCGGGAACTCGGCCGAAAACTAGGGAGAAAAAGCCACGCCGGAGTGCTGCGCCGAATTCGGCCAACCATCTCGCAAACGAATTTGACAGCGAAAGCCCGGCTTAGTAACGTGACCAAGGCTTTTCAATACAAGAAAGGAAAGCAGCTGGCGGGACGCAGGGTTCTGCTGGTAGACGATGTAATGACGACGGGCGCCACCGTCAACGCCTGTGCAAAAGTCCTGAAAAAGGGCGGGGCGGCATCCGTCCATGTGATCACGGCGGCCCGGGGATAACGAGAGGATTTTGGCTATGGCTCTATTCGGAAGCAAAAAAAGCTATTCAACCATTACGGTGAAAAAACGCGATGTCCCCGATGGACTATGGATAAAATGCCCCTCCTGCGGCGAAATTGTCTATAAGGAAGAAGTCGCCGCCAACCTGGAAGTCTGCATCAAGTGCGACCATCACTTCACCCTCGCACGCCAAGCGCGCATCGAGCTGCTTTCCGACGAAGGCACCTTCGAGGAGTGGGCCGGCAGCATCAGATCCATCGACACCCTGGGCTTCACCGGAAAACTTTCCTACATCGACAAGCTCGAAGCCAACCAAAAGAAATCGGGATGGGACGACGCCATCACCGTGGGCGGCTGCAAGCTAGGCGGTCGCGATATCGGCCTCGGCGTGATGGACTTTTCCTTCCTCGGTGCCAGCATGGGCAGCGTCGTCGGCGAACGCGTCACCTATCTCATTGAACGCTGCACCGCGGAAAAACGCCCGGTCCTGCTCTCCTGCGCATCCGGCGGCGCGCGTATGTACGAAGGCTTGCTCAGCCTCATGCAGATGGCCAAAACCAGCGCGGCGCTCGCGCGCCACGCCGCCGCCGGACTGGCCTACATTCCCATCCTCACCCACCCGACGATGGCCGGCGTCATGGCCAGCTTCGCCACCTTGGGCGACCTCATCGTCGCCGAGCCGGAAGCCTTGATCGGATTCGCCGGGCCGCGCGTCATCAAGGAAACCACCCAGCAGGATCTGCCCGAAGGCTTCCAGCGTTCCGAATTCCTGCAGGAACATGGACTGATCGATATGGTTGTGCCGCGCCAGGAACTGCGCGACCGCATGATCCTCCTCTTCGAATACCTCTGCGACTAACCGGCGTTCGCCATAAAAAGAGGGACGGGCGATGGAAAACAAACCATTGGACGATGCCGTTAAAGCGCTGTTTGCCCGCACCGCGCACGGAATCAAACCCGGCCTGGAAACCATCACCGGTCTTCTTCAAGCACTGGGCAATCCCCACCAGCAACTGGCCGTGGTGCACGTGGCGGGAACCAACGGCAAAGGCTCCGTCTGCGCCATGCTCGAATCCGTCCTGCGCGCCTCCGGCTTCAAGACCGGCCTCTACACCTCGCCGCACCTGGTCGAGTTTTCCGAACGCTTCAGGATCAATGGGATTCCAATCCCCGAAAAAAAACTCGCGCACTACATCGAGACCGTGGGAGCGGCATCCTCGTCGCTTGAAGAGAAAAGCGGCGTGCGTCCCGCCACCTTTTTCGAAATTTCCACCGCCATGGCCTACCAATATTTTGCCGATGAAGACGTCGACATCGCGATCATCGAAACAGGCATGGGCGGGCGCTGGGACGCAACCAACGTAATCATCCCGCTGGTTTCCGTCATCACCCACATCGACATCGACCACACGAATTTCCTTGGCGATCGCATCGAACAGATTGCCGGCGAAAAGGCCGGCATCATCAAACCCGGCCGGCCCGTCGTTTCCGCCCCGCAGTCCGCCGCGGCGATGGCCGAGCTACGGAAGCCCGGCGTTCCCATTATTGAAAGTTCCGAGTCGGTTTCCGTGGCAAAGGTTGGCGCCCCGCAAAAACTCAAAATAGAAACGCACTCGCGCAACCTGCCGCCCATCGACCTTCCCTTGCTCGGCGCATGCCAGCGCGAAAACTGCGCCGTCGCCGTTGCAACGCTCGAAATACTCTCCGACATGCTCGACTTCGAGCCGGAATTCAAGAAAGGCCTCGAATCGCTGGCGTGGGGGGCGCGGTTCCAGCGTTTGGAAGAAAAGCCGGTCATGGTTCTCGACGGCGCCCACAACCCATCCGCCGCACGGGCCTTGGCCAAGACGCTGAAAGAAAACTATCCCGGCGATCAGGTTGGCTTCATTCTCGGCTTCCTCGACGACAAGGATACGGTCGAGTTCCTGCGCGAAATCAAACCGCTCGCGGCCAAGGCCTGGGCCATCCCGATCAACGCCGCGCGCGGCACCCCCGCCGAACATGTGGCTGCCCAGGCGGCGGCCGCCGGAATCGACGCCATCCCCGAATCCGTTTCCAATGCATGGGAAAGCGCCCGCGCATGGGCCGCCGAAGAACCGAACCGCCTCGTCTGTATCGCGGGATCGCTCCACCTCAAGCAGGTCTTGCAGGAAAATGGCTGCATATGAACCCATCCGAAAAAAGAAGCGTTCCCCACCGTTGAACATTCACGGGCGCATACGTATATTCCCTTCCGAAAGGAAATCCACATGAGCGGAATGAAAAGCGCATACGAACTGGCCATGGAGCGCATGGGCGGAGCAGCCCCGGCAATGACCGCCGGGCAGAAAGCGGCGATCGCAGGGATCGATTCGAAGATGAAGGCGCAGGTCGCCGAGACGGAAATTATGTTCGACCAGCAGCTCGCATCCGAAGCCGACCCCGCCAAGATCGCCTTTATCCAGCAGACCAAGCAGCAACGGATTGCCAAGATCAAGGAAGATGCCGAGGCGGAAAAGGAAGAAGTCAGGAGTCATTCGTAATGCATAATCACGCCTCACGCTTCACGTCTTAAGTATCCCCATGAAAACCCTATCCTACGACTTTCTTGTTATCGGCAGCGGTCTCGCCGGCCTCACGGCCGCGATGGAACTGAGCAAGCATGGCCGCGTGCTCGTGGCCTGCAAGGAGAATGCCGACGAGTGCAACAGCTCCTATGCGCAGGGCGGCGTCGCCTGCGTGGTCGACCCCGGCGATACAGTCGAGGAACACGCGGCCGATACCCTCGACACCGGTTGCGCCCTCGGGGTTCCCGAAATCGTCAATACCATTGTACAAGGCGGCCAAGAGCGCATCTCGGCACTGGAGGGAATCGGCATCGAATTTGAACGGCGCAAGGGCAAGGAAACCGAATACGACCTCGGGCAGGAGGGCGGGCACTCGCACCGGCGCGTACTGCATGCCGGCGATATTACCGGACAGGTCATGATGCAAGGCCTGATCGCCCATGCCCGGGAAAGCGAAAACATCGACCTCCGCGAAAACCTGCTGGCCATCGACCTGGTGACCACCGGGTGGATCGGACACAAAGGCCCCAACCGCTGCGTCGGCGCCTACCTCCTCGACAAGCCCTCCAACGAGATCATCGCCGTCCATTCCACCTGCACTGTGCTGGCCACCGGCGGGCTTGGAAAGGTCTACCTCTACACCTCCAACCCGGATGTCGCCACGGGCGACGGCATCGCGATGGCCTGGCGCGCCGGACTCCCGATCCGCAACATGGAATTCGTGCAGTTCCACCCCACCTGCCTCTACCACCCGCAGGCCAAATCGTTCCTGATTTCCGAGGCCGTGCGCGGCGAAGGCGCCGAGCTCAAGGATATCCGCGGCCATGCCTTCATGAAGGATTTCGACGATCGCGGTTCGCTCGCCACGCGCGATGTCACCGCCCGCGCCATCGACTTTGTCATGAAAAAACATGGCGACCCCTACGTCTACCTCGACATCACCCACCAGTCGGAATCGTTCCTGCGCGAGCGCTTCCCCAACCTCTACGCCGCCTGCCTGCGCTTCGGCGTCGACATGGCCACCGACCCCATTCCCGTCGTCCCCGCCGCGCACTATTCCTGCGGCGGTGTCGTGGCCGAAGTCGATGGCACCACCGCCCTGCCCGGCCTCTATGCCTGCGGCGAAGTCGCCAGCACGGGACTGCACGGCGCCAACCGGCTTGCAAGCAACTCCCTGCTCGAAGCGCTCGTCTGCGGCCACGCCACCGCAACCCAAATCGCCCAAGCCTGGACCGCGCTCAAAGGCGAGGTGTCCATCCCGCCATGGAAGTTTGGCGAAGCCGTCTCGTCCGACGAAGCCGTCGTCGTCGAACATAACTGGAACGAAGTGCGCACCGCCATGTGGGACTATGTCGGCATCGTCCGCACCGACCGCCGCCTCGACCGCGCGCGCCGCCGCATCCGCAACCTGCGCGAAGAGATCAAGCAATACTACGGCGACTACCTCGTCACCGCCGACCTGCTCGAACTGCGCAATATTGCCGACGTCGCCGAGCTCATCATCCGCTCCGCGCAGCAACGCAAGGAAAGCCGCGGCCTCCACTACATGGCCGACCACCCCGAAACATCGGGGAAAGCGGTCGACACCGTCATCCACGACAGGCCCGGCGGGCCATTAACCTAACCACAGGAAAATAAAATGCTCCGAAGAACCCTATCCTCAATCCTATTGACCGGCCTGCTGTCGCTTTCCAACTCTATTTTCGCGGAGGGCGAACCACGGATCATCGCAGGCCCCTACCTCCAGCACACCACCCAAACCAGCATGGTGATCATGTGGGAGACGGACACACCCTGCATCTCGGGGATTAAATACGGAAAAGCCCGGTTCCGTCCCAGCGGCCAGAAGGGGAAGCCCGATCTGGCAAAGATCCTCGACCTGAACGTGAGTTCCATAGAGACCCGCACGATTCATGAGTTTACCCTTGAGGGGCTTGAACCGGAAACCGACTATTTCTATCAGGCCCATTCGCTTGGAAGCGATGGGAAAAAGATCCAGTCGGACGTGTTAATCTTCCAGACGGCGGTGCGCGCAACCTCCCCGTTTGCCTTTGTGGTGATGGGGGATAACCGAAGCTACCCCAAACGCTTCAAGCAACTCGCCGACAAGGCATGGGCCGAGCGTCCCAACTTTGTGCTGAATGTCGGCGACGTGGTGGCGAACGGCAAAAACAAAGACGAATGGATCGCGCAGTATCTTGGCCCGGCATCGGAGTTGATGAAGCGAGTGCCGACCTATGTGGCCATTGGCAACCATGAGCGCAATGCCTCTTGGTTCTATGAATATTCCTCCTACCCAAGCCCGGAGAATTATTATTCCTTCGACTACGGCAACGCCCATTTCACCATCGTAGACAGCAATGCCGACTTGTCGCCGGGGTCGGAACAACTCCAGTGGATCATTGCGGATCTCTCCGCCTCCAAGGCAAAATGGAAGTTCGTTGCGCATCACCACCCTCCGTTCAGTTCCGACAAGGACGACTACGGCAACACGGATTTTTGGCTCTCCAAGCGGGGCGACCCACGGGTTCAATCCCTGATCCCCATCTACGAAAAACATGGGGTCGATATTGTATGGTGCGGACATATCCACGACTATGAGCGCACCTGGCCCATTCGCGACGGAAAAGTCGATCAAGCCAACGGGGTAATCTACATACAAGCCGGAGGCGGCGCAGCGGAATTGGAGCAGTTTGCCCCGACGCGCAGCTGGTTTACCGCCAAAGTCCTGCGCAACTGGCAGTATTGCCTGGCGACCATTCACGAAGGCACGTTCCGCATGATGGCCTATGATCTCGACGGAAGAATGTACGACTATCTTGAGCTGAAGAAATAGCCGAGGCATCGGCAAATGGTGCCTTCAAAATCGTGCGTTGTTCACCGTAAACTAGGCGCTTGTTCGCCTATTTGTATTGGAGGGGATAGGCTTCTGGATTATCGATCATGTCAATCGTTAGATCCACATCCAGATCAGGCCAATGGAGATGGGTATCGGATTCTTTTTCGACATGGGAAATGCTTTTGATGGATGCATCCATGAACCAAGGGAAATCAGAAAACGACAAGTAGTGTTCTTTTGTGCCAACCAGAACCCAGAATCCCATATTATCAATATTGGTGACTTCAGTTATTGAAGTGTTCTCGCCATGCTTTTTTAATTTCATCTCGATGCTCCTTCACAATCTTTTCAATCGTTGACAGTTCATGAGTTGGAATACCCTGTGACATTGCCAGAGAAATATCAGGTTCCATCCAAAACTTAGCCTTGCCGTTTCCGCTGACAACGTGGACATGCATTCGTTCTTCCTCCAAGGAGAAGAAGTGGAACCTATAGCTTTTTTCTCTGAATATTGTTGGACTCATGCGGGCTGTATATCATGTGTTGTGGTTGCAATCAATCTTGGTATGTTTTGTATTCTGGCATCACGTTCGAGATGAGTCTTCGTGCAAAAGACGATTGGCATATTTGCGTGCGTCAAACACGGTAAACTCAATTGATTTTTACCCTTAGGGGCTTAATGGTGGTTCGCTGTTATTATGATTAGTTCTTCAATAGCTTTTGCTGATGCAATTTCCCGTAACGAACTCAAAGATACTGTTATGAACCACACACCCAATAGCGGACCGAATAGCATCTGAATGAAGAAAATCTCAGCGTCGTTTGACTGAGCTGCAGCACTTACGCCTGAAACAGTCATTAGAATACCCATTCCAATACCCAGCCTACTTAGAATCTTTGTCTTGTTCCTGTAGCGCAGTGCCTTTGCAATTGTCTTTTTTGAGGCATCAGTTAGCGGTGCTTCATTGAGCATCGCGCTTAATTCTTCTCGGGTGATATTTTTCATTGTTCTCTAGCGAACGTTAAAGCTCAGCCGCTCCGCCTTGTGCTTTGACCTCATCGCTGGCGTCTAACGGAGTAGGCTGAAGCTTCTTGATACTCATCTAAGCCCTTCGGAAAGGGCGGTTATTTCCTTAAGCTAAAATTGAGGGCCTCCTCCTGGTCAAGTATACGGCTGACCTCCCGGAGGAGGCGTCTCCAATTGACAACTAAACGGAGGAGGCTGAGATGAAGTATTACACAACAACGACGGAATACAACTGCGGAATCGACCTGCACACACGCCAGATGTACATCTGCGTGATGAACCGCCAGGGCGAGGTGCTGGTGCACCGCAACATCCGCAACAACGACTTCGGGTTTTTCCTGAAGCTGGTGGCTCCGTACCGCCACGACTTGACGGTGACGTGCGAGAGCTGCTTTGTCTGCTTCTGGCTAGCGGATGCCTGCGAGGATGCGGGGATCAAGTTCGTGCTGGCGCATGCCTACTATGTGAAGTCGATTGCGGCGAACAAGCACAAGAACGACAAGGAGGATGCCCGCGAGCTGGCCGAGTGTCTTCGCTCCAACCGCATTCCCCCGGCGTATGTCTGCCCACGCGATCTGCGGCCGGTGCGCAAGTTGCTGAGGCGCCGCAACAAGTATGTGAAGAACCGGGCGGTGCTTACCGGCCATTCCACCTGCGAGGTGATGGCCGCAGGCCACCCGCCGTTGAAAACGAGTGCCAACTC
>DAOVNC010000398.1 GCA_030630445.1 Kiritimatiellales bacterium
CATCGGCGGCGGCATCAAGGACGGCAAGAAGTTCAAGGCCGCCCAGACCGGCGGACCGTCCGGCGGCGTGATTACCGAGGAGTTCCTCGATATCCCGATCGACTACGAAAGCCTCCAGTCCATCGGCTCCATGATGGGTTCCGGCGGAATGATCGTGATGGACGAGGACGACTGCATGATCGACGTCACCAAGTTCTATCTTGAGTTCTCGGTCGACGAGTCCTGCGGAAAGTGCGCCCCCTGCCGGATCGGCGGACGCACCTGCTACAACATTCTCGACAAGATTTCCAAGGGCCAAGGCTCCCTGGAAGACCTCGACCAGCTGAAGGTACTCGCGCAAGCCATGCGCAAGGCCTCGCTGTGCGGCCTCGGACAAACGGCACCGAACCCAATCATGTCGACCCTGAACTATTTCGAAGACGAATACCTTGCACACATCAACGACAAGAAGTGTCCGGCCGGCAAGTGCAAAGGCCTGCTATCCTACACCATCATCGAAGATCAATGCATCGGCTGCACCGCCTGCGCGCGCGTCTGCCCGGTTAACTGCATCAGCGGCGAAGTCAAGGCCGTGCACGTGATCGATCAGGATCAGTGCATCAAGTGCGGACAGTGCTTCGATAAATGTAAATTTGACGCCATCCTCAAGGGATAAGGAGAAAAACAAATGTCTATGATTGAATGCGAAATCAACGGAATTCCCGTAAGCGTCCCGGTCGGGACCACCATCCTGGACGCGGCCAAGGAAGTGGGAGTAACCATTCCGAAGCTCTGCTACCACAATGACCTCGACGCCTGGGCCGCCTGCGGTATCTGCGTCGTGAAAGTGGAAGGCTCGCCCAAAATGCTGCGCGCCTGCGCCACAGCCGTTGGTCCGGGCATGAAAGTGATCACCCACGACCCTGAAGTGGTGGAGGTTCGACGCACCGTTCTCGAACTGATTCTTTCCACGCACCCGAACGACTGCCTCCAATGCGGCCGCAGCGGGAACTGCGAGCTACAGGATCTCTCCGCCGACTTCGGAATCCGCGACATTCCGTTCGAAAAACGCGCCCCATCGATTCCCCGCGACGAGTCAACTCCATCGATTGTGCTCAACCCGGAAAAATGCGTGAAGTGCGGTCGTTGCGTTCTCGTTTGCCAAGAGATGCAAAACGTCTATGCCCTCGAATTCATCGGTCGCGGCGACGACACCCGCCTTGCCCCGGCGGCGGACGTCAGCCTCGAAGAAAGCCCGTGTATCAAATGTGGACAGTGCTCCGCGCACTGCCCCGTTGGCGCAATCTACGAGAAGGATGACACCAAAGCGGTCTGGAACGAAATCAAGGCCAACAAGAAGCACGTGGTGGTACAGATCGCCCCGGCGGTTCGCGTTGCTCTCGGCGAAGCCTTCGGCATGGAACCGGGCGCACTCGTTACCGGCAAGATCTACACCGCGCTGCGCCGCCTTGGTTTCGACGCCGTGTTCGACACCAACTGGGCAGCCGACCTCACCATTCTTGAAGAAGGTTCCGAGTTCGTAAAACGTTTTGGCGGCGACGGCGAGCTTCCACTGATCACCAGTTGCTGCCCGTCATGGACGGACTATATGGAAAAATTCGCGCCCGACTTTATAAATAATTTCTCGTCTGCCAAGTCGCCGCAGGAAATGCTCGGCGTCATGTCGAAAACCTACTATGCGGAAAAAGCCGAAATCGATCCGGCAACCATCACCATGGTTTCGGTCATGCCCTGCACCTCGAAGAAATACGAGATCACCCGTTCCGACGAAATGTTCGCTTCGGGCCACCAGGACATCGACTATTCCATCACCACCCGCGAACTGGCGCGCATGATCAAGCAGGCCGGCATTGACTTCATCAACCTGCCCGACTCCGACTGCGACACCCTGCTCGGCCAGTATTCCGGTGCCGGCACCATCTTTGGGGTTACCGGCGGGGTGATGGAAGCGGCGCTGCGCTCCGCCTACTACCTCATTACCAAGGAAGACCTCGAACAAGTCGAATTCGAAGCCGTCCGCGGAATGGAAGGCGTCAAATCAGCGGAGATCGACATCAAAGGCACCAAGGTGCGCATTGCGGTGGCCCACCAGATGGGCAATGTCCAGGCAGTGATCGACCAAATACGCGAAGCACGCGAAAAAGGCGAAGAGCTGCCCTACCACTTCATCGAAGTGATGGCCTGCCGCGGCGGCTGCATCGGCGGCGGTGGACAGCCCCACGGCGCAACCGACGAGATCCGCGCGCTCCGTACGCGCGGCATCTACACGGACGACAAGCAGAGCAAGCTGCGCTGCTCGCACCACAACCCGGAAATCAAACGGGTGTACGAGGATTTCCTCGGCGAGCCGCTCAGCCACAAGGCGCACGAGCTGCTGCACACGACCTACAAGCAGCGCCCGCTCTACCAGAGGTAGAAAGAGAGCGCCCATCGCTTGGAAAACCGCCCTGCTGCCGGGGCGGTTTTTTTGTGCCCCCGTCTTGCTTTCTTCGTTAAGAAAACTAGACTGCAATAAATCGACAACTACAGGGTTATTAATTGCTATGAAATTCAGATACATGCCATTGCCGGTTCACTCGACTCTCCTTGCGTCGGTTCTTCTACTTCAGGTAGCCGCTCAAACATCAACCAACCAGGCCTCGCCCGCAGTCCCTGCTGCACCGCCCGCAGCACCTGTCGCACCGCCCGCAGGTCCTGCGGCACCGGGCGATCCCGTTGCGTCGCGAACGATGGTGCCTGCTCCCGCAAAGAAGACGGAACAACTCCAAAGCTTCAAGTTCGAGCAAGCCGATCTGGATTTGGTCATGTCCCAGTACTGCGCATGGACCGGGCAGATCTACCTGAAAAACGATACCGTCAAGGCCACGATCACCATCAAGGCCGACAAGCTGACCACACAGGAATCCATCGAGGTGATCGAAGCCATTCTGGGCATGAACAACATTGCCTTGGTGCCCATGGGTGAAAAGTTCCTGAAAGTCGTCCTGGCCAATACCCCCGACATTATTGGTCATGGAGTCGAAATCAATCAAGACCCGGAGCATGAATATGCCGGAACGGATCGGATGGTCACGCAAATCATCCAGCTCCAGCACGCGGAAATCGCGGAAGTACAGACAGCCGTGCAGCACCTGATGCATGCCTACGGAAAGATTCTAGCGCTGGAACGCAGCAATAGCATGATGATCACCGATACCGAGGCCAACATCCTGCGCATCCGGGAGATGATCGAGTTCCTCGACCAGGCCACTGCGCGCATTGAACC
>DAOVNC010000084.1 GCA_030630445.1 Kiritimatiellales bacterium
ATGCTGCGGCAGCCAGAAAACTAATGCCATCGCCCGAATCACCGGTTTCCGACCCCGTCCTCAAGGAGCTTTTGGTGCTGGAGAACCTCTACATCCAAGCCCTTCCCAAAGCCAAGATCCAGTCCATGGGCGCCCACCGCACCGCTGCGGTTTTTGGGCGGTTTCCGGCAGGCACAAAACCCATCAACAAGACCGTGGCACTAAATTCAAAGGAGAACAAAAGCCGGGGCGAGATGCTCTCCACCGGTCTCTATGCCCTGCCCGGCAAACCCTTCACCGTTACGATTCCGCAACGGCTGGTCGGACAAAAAATGGTCTTGCAGATTGGTCACCACCTCGATGCCAACAAACATAACAAAGCGTTCGTGTGCATGCCCCAAACCTCCCAAAAGATCGTGCTCACCCAGAAAACCACAAAAGCGGTGAACCCCTATGGCGGAATGCTGTTCCTCAACGTCCCCAAGGAGGTGGCCCTCGACGAAACCACCATCTCGTTTTCAGGCATCATCGAATCCCCGCGCTTTGTTCTTGGGCAAACCACCGATGCAGCATGGAAAACCATCCGCAACCATCCCGGCCCGTGGGGCGAGCTGGTCGGAAACAATATAATCTTCGTCGTGCATCGCGAGGCGCTGCAAGCCCTCGACAACCCCACCGAACTCATGGACTGGTGGGACGGCAATGCTCAGGCGCACGAAGGGTTCTACAACTACGACATTGGCATGCCGCTTCGAATCCACACCTGCTTCAACCCCATCATGGGATTCTCCACATGGCCGCTGTACGAGAAGAAGGACTCCATCCCCAACCTTCTGAACCTCCAGCGAATGAAAGCCTACAACAACGGCCTCTTCCTGCACGAGCATGGCCACCATTGCGACGATGGCCGAATGATGTTCGGCAAGAGCGGCGAGTCCACCCCGAACTGGGCCGGATACTACATGAAGGGAACCCGTGGCGACTTTGCATGGAAGGATACCGAGGAAACCCACATGCTGCGCCTGTTCGACTCCACCGACGACCTTCACCAGAAAATGTTTACGGATGGATGGTGGACCACCGAATGGACCCATCTTTGGTCCTATCCACTGACCAGCGTCATGGTCGGCTATGCCCAGGCCTTCGGCTGGGAGGCCTTCAAAACAACCGTCCACCGCTTCACCCTTCCGGGCGACGAGATCAACCAGCTACCGGCCTACTCAGATCGAAACCGCTCCGATCAGGACAAGATGGATCTATGGCTCATCTTCCTTTCCCAGGAAGCCAAGCACGATGTTCGCCCCTACTTCGCCCACTTCCACATCACGGAATCCGAAACCGCCGGGGAGCTGATCGACAAGATGAGGCTTCCAAAGTGGGACGCCGTATACAATCCCGAGCGCCGGGTCATCGCCACCCAGAACCAGCCCATCACGCTAACCTCCCCGCTCCAAGATGCCTTGACGTATTCCAAAGACCTCTCCATCACCTGGACCCAACGGCCCGTCCACGGAAAGCTATCCTCGAAAAACGACACCCTCACCTATATCCCCGAACCCGGCTTCACAGGGAAAGTCGACCTCCCCTACTCCATCAAGAACACCTACGGCAACGAATCCAAAGGATCCATCGAGATCCACATTGCGCCAGAGAACGTCGAGCCCAAGCTTGCGATCGGGACCACCGGCGGCGTCTCCACCAAGAAGTGGACGGCCATCACCTTTCCGCACCGCTATGCAAAACCGGTGGTGGTGGCCTCCATCGATCCCGAGGCCAATCCGGATTTCATCGTGCGAATCCGCAATGTGAAACCCACCGGATGCGAAATCAAGCTCCAGCCGATCCGGGACAACGCCAAGAATGGGAACACCCACGACGCCAACTGGGTCGTCATGGAATCCGGCGTGTTTACTGCGGCGGAAAATGGAATTGTCGCGGAGGTTGGCACGGTCCAGACGACCCCGGAAAAAACCAGCAAGGAGGTCGAAGGCGTACGCAAAATCTTTGGTGACAATATTCCGATGCTTCGCTCGGCCTGCTTCGGCCAGGTACAGACCTTCAACAACCCCGAATGGAACAGCTTCTTCTGGCGCAGCGATCCAGACAACCTAGGTGTTCGCGTGGGCACCCATTTCGGAACCGCCGATGACTCGCGGAAAAAAGAGACCGTCGGCTACATCTGCATCAGCCCCGGCATCTACCAGTTCGGCAACACCGTTGTCACCATCGGCAAGAACCGGATCGAATCCGAAGGCACCGTCCTGAGAACGGGATTCGACTGCTTCAACGGCTGGGGATTCAGCAAAACCGAGCGCCACTTCGCCCAACAATAAAGCCACCAGCTTTCAGAAAACGTGGGGCGATGCCCCATGCCATGGTTGTATTGTGCCGTTGGCACATTGGGGCAAAAAGACATCCTTGCCCTCATGGTTGGGATCTGTTTCCATAAAAATCTACGAAGATCCAATTAACTAGAAGAATGTTGAGATGATAAGAGAATGTAACCTTTTAGGTTTTCTGGCTGTGGGTGGTTTGGTTTTGGCGACGGGTTCGTCGATGGCCCAGATAAAGGATAAACCGCCAATGGTTGCGGCGGCGGCGGCCGCAACAAGCAACGCGTTGGCCGGAGTCGAGGGCGCGGTTGAGGGGATACCGGAAGAGCCGTCCTTGCGGGACCTCTGTTTCGACCCCGAAGACGGGATGCTCGACCTTTCGGCCTGGCTGGCGACCGCCAAGGGCTTTCTGCCGACGGGTGGTTTTATTACCGAGCCTGCGGTTGGCAATGGCGGCTACCTCGGCCTCATGTTCCTGCACGACTCTATCCAGAACCGGGCCGAGCTAGCCAAGGACCGCCATCCCAATGGAACGCTCAAGCGCATGCCGCCGCCAAGCGTTACCGGCCTGTTTGGCTTTGGAACGGAGAACGGATCGTGGGGCGGCGGATTGCTTCATATGCACGTTTTCAAGGACGATCAAATGCGCTACCTCGGCGGCCTTTTCTACAACGAGATGAACCTCGACTACTATGGCCGCGGCGGCGACCTTCCGGCGGGACTTGATTCAATCTCCTACACGCTGGATGGCTATTTGCTGCTCCAGCAAATGATGTTCCGGGTGGCCGACAGCGATGTATTCCTGGGGGCAAACTACAAATACATGTCCTTCGATACCAAGCTGGATCTTGGCCTGGGCATTACGCCTCCAGACTGGTTTCCTTCCCTCGAAAGAACCCTGACTTCTGCCGGAGTCGGCCTGATCGCCGAATACGACACCCGCAACTCCATCTTCACCCCCGACTCCGGCATCAACGCCAAATTTATGAATACATTCTATGACCACGCATTCGGGAGCGACCAGGAGTTCAACAAACTGCTCGCAAACCTGCGTGGCTGGATTCCCTTGCGCCGCAACTGGGTACTGGGGCTGCGCGGCGACGCCGCGTTCAGCGGCGGGGACATTCCCTTCTACATGCTCCCCGGGGTTGACCTGCGCGGAATCTCGCTAAGCCGCTACCAAGGGCAGCATACGCTTACCACCGAAGCCGAGCTGCGCTGGGATTTCACCGACCGCTGGAGCCTGCTCGGATTTTGCGGGGTCGGTTGGGTGGCCGAAAACGATCTGGACGATTACGACTTCAGCGACGGCCACGTCGCGGGCGGCACCGGCTTCCGCTACCTCATTGCCAAGACCTTCGGCATCCGCACCGGAATGGACTTTGCATGGAGCGAGGACGACTTTGCCTTCTACTTCACCACCGGCACCGCCTGGGGCCAAAAATAGCCTTCGAATCAATTTCCTGCCGCGTCCATGAATATTTAAGTATTCAACCTCGACAATACACCCTCCGGATAACTAGGCTCTTCCCCTCACAACTGTGGAGAACCTAGACATGAAAAAATTGCTATCCTCCGGGATGATCCTTTCGTTGCTTCTTTCCTTGGGTTGCGCCAAGCAAAACGAATTCAAAGCTCCACCTCCTCCCGAGGTGACGGTTCAAGATCCCGAGCAGAAGGATGTCACCGTCTATCAGGGTTTCCCGGGGCGGTTAGTCGCCCACGACGACGTCGAAATCCGTGCCCGTGTGAAAGGCTTCCTGAAAACGATCGACTTCGAAGATGGGCAGCGCGTGAAGAAGGGCGACCTGCTCTTTACTATTGAGCCGGAAGAATACGAGGCGGCTGTAAAGTCTGCGGAAGCACGGTTGGAGCAAGCCAAGGCGACCCGCAAGCTGGCGGATGCCACGCTCAAGAAAAACAAGAAAGCCTGGGAGACCAAGGCGGTGTCAGAACTCGACGTCCTGAGCGCCGAGGCGGAAATGGAATCTTCCGAAGCTTCCGTGATGGAAACACAGGCGGCACTCGACAAGGCCAAGCTGGATCTCTCCTACACCAAAATTCATGCTCCAATAGCCGGGCGGCTCTCACGTCGCACCCTAAGTATCGGAAACCTCGTTGGCGATGGCTCCTCCACCCTGCTCACCACGCTGGTGGTTGAAGCTCCGATCGACGTTTTCTTCAACGTCGACGAGCGCGCCTTGCTCCCCTTCCTCCAGGACGGCGTTCGAAACACAAAACCGGGAGAAGCAATCCCACCAGTAAAACTGGAGATGGCGGACGGATCGCAGCACGACGAAGAGGGCGAGGTGAACTATATCGACCCGGAAATCGATCCGGACACGGGAACCTTGCGCGCCCGGGCCGTCTTTGCCAACGAAGGGGTCAAATTGCTACCGGGTCTCTACGGAAAAATTCTGATTCCGGAGAACGTGAAAAACGCCATCCTTGTTCCCGATCTCGCCATCCAGCGTGATATGAGTGGTGCCTACGTCCTCGTGGTCACGGCGGAGAACAAGGTGGAGAGCCGCTACATCAAACGTGGCGCACTGGTCGGTGCCAACCGGATTGTTGAGGAAGGCCTCACGGCGGAAGAGCGCGTGATTATCGAAGGTATCCAACGAGCACGCCCCGGTATCGAGGTACGGGTCGCCGAAGCAAAAACCTTGGAGAAATGAAGAATGCAGATTTCAGAATTAAGAATTTTGGATCTGCGATGCCTCTCGTTTAAAGAGGGCGCGGGATCCCCCGCCGACCATTCTTCATTCCCAAATCTTAATTCTTAATTAGGAGCCCCATGTTCAGCCACTTCTTTGTTGACCGCCCCATCTTCGCTGGCGTCATTGCCATTGTCATCATGCTGCTCGGCGGCTTTGCCATGCTGGGCCTTCCGATCGAACGCTATCCGGACATTGCCCCGCCATCCATCACCGTCGATGCCACCTATCCCGGCGCAGATGCCAACACCGTCGCCGACACCGTCGCTGCCGTGATCGAAAAAGAAGTCAACGGCGTCGAGGGCATGATCTACATGAGCTCCGTCAGCGCCAACGACGGAACCATGAAACTCACCGTCACCTTCGAGACCGGTGTCGACCTCGACATGGCCAACGTCCTCACGCAAAACCGCGTGGCCATAGCCATCCCGCAGTTGCCTCAGGAAGTGCAGCGCATGGGCATCACAACCCAGAAGAAATCGACCGATGCCAACCTCTATGTCGGCTTCTACAGCCCCGGAGGGGACTACGACGACATCTACCTCGCCAACTATGTCGCCCTGCGCGTGTACGATGAAGTCGCTCGCTCTCCAGGAGTTGGCGAAGTGCAAGCCTTTGGCGCGGGCGACTATTCCATGCGTATCTGGCTAGACCCCGACAAGATGAAGGCCCGCGGCCTCGTGGCCGACGACGTGGTAAACGCCGTGAAGGAACAAAACCTACAAGTCGCTGCTGGGCAGATTGGCGAACCGCCGGTGCCCGAAGGCCAGGCCTATCAAATGACTATGAACGTGCGGGGTCGTCTGCTTGAGGCCGATGAGTTCGGAATGATCGTCATCCGCACCGGAGAGGATGGCCGCGTCTTGCGCATCCGCGATGTCGCCAAAGTCGAACTCGGGGCCCAAACCTATGTGATCGGCTCCACCCTCAACGGACAACCCTCCGCAACCATCGCCGTCTACCAGATTCCCGGCGAAAATGCACTGGAGGTGGTGAAGGGCGTTCGAAAGACGCTGAAGGAACTCGAACCGAGCTTCCCTCCTGGGCTCGAATACCGGGTCATTTACGACAATACCGACGTCATCAAGGCCTCCATCAAGGAAGTCGTCCAAACGCTCTTCATCACCCTGGCCCTCGTGATCCTGACCGTCTACGTCTTCCTTCAAAACTTCCGCGCCACCATCGTCCCGTCGGTCACTATTCCCGTCTCGCTCATCGGCACCTTCGCGGCGCTCTCCGCCATGGGATATTCCATCAACCAGTTCACCCTCTTCGGGCTCGTGCTGGTGATTGGCATCGTGGTGGACGATGCCATCGTGGTGGTCGAAAACTGCACCCGCCTGATTGACGAGAAGGGCATGAAGCCGAAGGCTGCCGCCAAGCAGGCGATGACCGAAATCTCCGGCCCCGTCATTGCCACCACGCTCGTACTGCTCTCCGTATTCATTCCGACCATGTTCATGGCTGGCATCACCGGACAGCTCTTCAAGCAGTTCGCGGTAACCATCTCCGTGGCCACCGTCTTTAGTACGATCAACGCGCTGACGCTCAGCCCCGCCCTCTGCGGTGTCTTGCTGCGCCCCTCCAAGCAAGGCGAAAAGAAAGGCTTCTTCGGCCTGTTCAACCGCTCGCTGGACTCCACCAAAACCGGCTACCTCAAAGTGGTCAACCAGGCTCTGCGCAAGTCGATGATTGGCCTCCTGCTGTTCATCGTGCTTGCCACGGTCGCCTTCATGGGTATGGGCAACCTGCCCGGTGGGTTTGTTCCGCAGGAAGACGAAGGGTTCTGCATGGTCAACGTGCTGCTACCGGAAGCCTCATCGCTCGAACGCACGCAAGCCTTCTTGAAACAGGTGAACGAAATTATCGGCAGCACCGAGGGGATGCGGGACTACATGACCATCTCCGGCTACTCGATCCTCGATGGCGCGGCCATCCCCAACGCCGGCTTCAGCATAATGGTCTTCAACAACTGGGATGACCGCGGCAAGGATGAACACCAGTCCACCATCCTGAAAAGCCTCAACATGCGTTTTTCGCAACTCAAGAACGGCATTGCCTTCGCCTTTCCGATGCCCTCGCTTCCCGGAGTTGGAATGTCCGGCGGCCTCGTGATGCAGCTGCAGGATCGCGGCGGCGTCGGCATGGGCACGCTCCAGCAGGTGGCCGACGAATTCATGAACGACGGCAACTCCCAAGCCGGACTCGAAGGCATGTACACCACCTTCCGCGCCAACGTGCCACAGCTGTTTATCGATGTCGACCGCGACCAGGTCCTCACCAAGAATGTCGCCATGAGCTCGGTCTTCAACGCCCTGCAATACTACTATGGCTCGGTCTATATCAACGACTTCACCTACATGAACCGCGTTTTCCAGGTCAAGGCACAGGCCGCACCGGAATACCGGCGCGATGCCGACCAGATCCGCGACATGGAAATCCGCAACCGCGACGGCAAGATGCTGCCGCTCGGCTCCGTGATCGACGTGAAGGAAATCCTCGGGCCGCAGTCCATCGTTCGCTACAACATGTATCCCTCCGCCAAGATCATGGGACAGCCCGGCGAAGGGTTCAGTACCGGGCAGGCCATGGCCATTGTCGAAGACATGTCGAAAACCAAACTACCCGCCTCGATGGGTCTGGAATGGACCGAGCTCTCCTATCAGGAAAAAGCGGCGCAAGGGGGGACGAACATTATCTACGTGCTCGCCATCATCCTCGTCTACCTTGTGTTGGCCGCACAGTATGAAAGCTGGAGCATTCCGGTCTCCGTCTGCCTCTCCGTCCCGACCGCCCTGCTCGGTGCCGCGATCGCGCTGTCGGTCGGCAAGATGAGCCTCGATATCTACGCCCAGGTCGGCATCGTCCTGTTGATCGGCCTCTGCACCAAAACGGCGATTCTGATCGTCGAGTTTGCCAAGGTAGAGCACGAAGAAGGAAAGAGCGTCTTTGAGGCGGCCATGTCCGCCGCGCGCCTGCGATTCCGTGCCGTGCTCATGACCGCCTTCTCCTTCATTCTCGGCGTGATTCCGCTGGTGCTCGCATCCGGCGCCGGCGCCGAAAGCCGGAAGGTGCTCGGAACCACGGTATTCGGCGGCATGCTCGTCGCCACCGTCGCCAGCCTCATCTTCGTGCCCATGCTCTACTACATTGTGCAGAAGGCCTCGGAAAAAACCGTTAAGGACAACAAACAAAAGGAAGGATAATCCATGCATGCAAAAAAATACATATTCGCCGGACTCGCCGCCTTGTTGGTCACATCTGCTGCTCAGGCCTCCCAATACCACACCTACGATACATGGGACCACAACTATACCGTGCAGGCCCTGCTTGGCGCGGTGCAGTTTGAGAACCTGAAGTTCGACGTAGAGGACGGCAACACCGAAATCGACGTGTCCCTCCTCCCCCAGCTGGGTGCCGCATGGGGAACCATTCCCAAGGGCGATCGTTTCCAATACGGGTTGGAATGCTCCTTCCTGCTTGGATTCCGGTTCGACAATCTCAACTACCTCTACCTCGGCGGCGGCGGTGCGTATGCCAGCATCTCCACCTCCATGTGGATGTTCGACCTTGCGGGCGGCCCCTACGCCAGCCTCTTTCTCGACAAGAACCGGAAAGTCCGACTCTACGCGGGCGGCGGCCCTTTGATGGTTTATGCCGACTACCGCTCCGATACGCAATACCCCGACAGCACGCCGGATGTAGACAACCACGAATCCGTTTTTGGGATCGGACTCTACGCCCGGGCCGGGTTCGAATTTCGCCTCTATGAACAGGGAATGCTCGGACTCGGTGCCCGCGGCACGTGGTCGAACGTCGACTTCTCCGAAGTCGGCGGCAGCTCCGAGCTCACCGGTATCGCCGCTTTCATCTCCTTCACGGCCGGGCTTTAGAGCATTTCACGAATGAAGTGTCGTAGACGCGACGTCCCCGTCGCGTCCTCTGTGTACGGGCAAGCGACGAGGACGTCGCTTCTACGAAATAGTTTCGTGCGGCGTCACAACCGTGAATTGCTCTAGTACTTCGACCGATGAGCAGGCCGGCGCGAAGCCATTCTGGAGGGACGACAAATCACCCTGCTCCACGTGAGGCAGGCTTTCCGGCCTGCCCTATCCATCCAGATCAAGCGGGTCGTCCATCCGCTTGCTGAGTTTCTTGAGCGCGGCGAACATTTCCTCGATCTTCGGGGCATATTCGGGATTTTTCGCGAGGTCGTTCATTTCCTGCGGGTCGGCCTTCAGGTTGTAGAGGCGGAAAACATCGATGCCTGGATAGTAGAGTAGCTTCCACCCGTCTTTGGTGATCATCCGTTGCTTCTTGAGATAGGCCCCGTAGATTTCGTCGTAGCTGCCTTTGCTTTTCCCCTGCAGCAGCGGAACCACACTATTGACAAAGACCTGTTTCGGCTTGTACGCGCCTGCAAGTTCAAGGGCGGTCGGCATGGCATCCTGCAGGTAGATGGGCGCATCGATCTTGCCGCCCGCCTTGACGCCGGGGCCAGTCACAATGAAGGGGACGCGCACACTGTGGTCGTACAGGTTTTGCTTTCCGATAAACCCATGGTGGCCAACCGCCAAACCATGGTCGGATGTGAAGATAATGTAGGTGTTATCCGCTTTTCCCGATTTTTCAAGCGCGTCAAGGATGCGGCCCAACTGGGCGTCCATATGCGAAATGATGGCGTAGTATTCCTGCCGGTTGACCTTTACGGAATATTCCGTTCTCGGATAGGGCGCCAACCGTTCGTCACGCAAGCCCTTGCCGCAGACCTCCTTGGCATATGGATATTCAGGGAGGCTGTTTTCCGGCATGGGGATGCGGTCAAGCGGATATTGATCGACATATTTCTTGGGCGACTGCCGCGGGTCGTGGGGAGCGTTAAACCCGAGGTACATAAAAAAGGGATCGTCTTCCTTGGCCGCTTTCGCGAGGAAATCAACGCCATGGTCCCCTACCACTTCGCTCCAGTGCTTGCCGCCTTCCCAGTAGCCGCCGTGCTTCTTGTCCCACGGCTTCCATCCGTTTTCATAATCGGCCTCGTCGACCGGTCGGTTGTACCCCTTGGGGGTCTGTTTCGGCATGCCCTCCCGGATGTCGGCATGAACATCGAAAACCTGCTCGCAGGCTTTTTCCGCAAACCCCTTGCTCCATGAACCCACATGCCATTTCCCCGTGAAATAGGTACGGTATCCGGCGCTTTTCATGTACTGGGGCCACAGGCGGCCCGCATCGACATCCTTCTGATACTCCTCGACGCTTTTAAAGATCCGTTGCGAATTCCACACGCTGGAACCGGTGTTGAGCATGGTTCGGCTGGCCACGCAGACCGCGCCGGAAAACGAGCCCATGTTGTAGGCGTGGGTGAAAGTGGTCCCATGCTTCACCAGCCTATCAAGATTCGGCGTGTCGATATCCACAAGGCCAAACTCACGGATCGTTTCGTAGCATTGGTCGTCGGAAATAATAAAAAGGATATTGGGCTTGCCCTGCTTGGCAATTGCCATCCGGGAGGCTCCCAGTACGGCGGCCACGGTGGTC
>DAOVNC010000103.1 GCA_030630445.1 Kiritimatiellales bacterium
GAAATGGGCGTCGAACCCGACGACTCGTTCGAGAACACCGCCAAGGAAGAGGCCGCCTCCAAGCAGTGGAAATTCAAAAAGGAATCCGGTGACCTCGCCCTGCTCCGCCGCCTGCTTGCTGGAGATTGGAACTCCGGCGACTTCCTCGTTGTTCCGCCCCACCACAGAATCACCGCCAACCATTCCGAGCGCATTGTTTCGTGCGAGCCGGCTACTTAATCAAATCGGCGCGGCGGCGTTCGTCGGCGAGGGAGCGGGAATGGCCAAACCGGTGGTTTCGTGGATCCAGTTCCACTCATCGTTGAGGGCGATGCCGCCGCCAAAATCGCCAAACAGACCGCCGTAGCCTTCGGTGAAGGTGTTCACGCCAACCAGCGCATTGCCTACCAGCAGCGAGCCGCCCGAATCGCCGGGACCGATAAGAGATTCGATATCATTGCTCAGGCCATCGCCCGCGTTCGGGCCATCAAAATCATAGCGAAACAGGCCATCGTTCAATTCGTTGATCACGTTGTAGCCCACCCGCCGATTCGTCAGCGACGCATCGGTTGTATATCCATAGCTAATAGTTGCATCCCCCCGATGCAATCTCCAGAGAGCCAACAAAACTGTAGATGCCTTCCGTATCGAGGCGGTTTGAGGGCGAATCGGACGGGAGATCAAACTCGCCGCCCGCCAGAATGGCATGGGCATTCTGGAATACACAGATGGTTGCCAAACCATAGACCAGAATGCGCAGCGGATGCATCACTCACTAGATCCTCTTTGAGTCAATAACCGGGTTTCCGATGCTCATGGGCAACGGCAACCACAATAATTCTATCGCGCCGGATGAAATAGGGCAGATAATAAGGAAAAACCGGACAATTGATCCTGCGGTATCCGCCATCCCGCTCACGTTGCAGAAGTGGGTTCGCCGCAATGTTTAGAAGAACGGACTCCACCTCTGTTTTAAACCGATGTCCCAACCCGGGCTGTTTCGATTCATACCACAAAGCGGCGGCGACTAATTCCTGGCTCGCCTCTTCCAAAAACTCGACGATCATTCGCCAAGCCTCTTCTCCAGCTCAGCAAAAACCTCCGAAGCGAGGCGAGTCTTGACTTTCCCGCAGTCATACCGCTCCATCCGCTCACGGATCACACCGTCCCAGTCGCTCTCAATCTCTCCCGAATCAAACCCGGCATCGCTCTGTTCCAGAATTCGATAAACCACCGTCAACCGCTGATCCAACGGCAACTCCAGCGCTTCCTTGCAAACCTGATCCATTGTCGCTGTCATAATCATCCTCTCTTCGCGGCTTCGGGGGGAACCGTACCCTATCCGCGTTAAAAAAACAGCTCCTTTATCGGCACCCCTTTATCGGGGCGCATCCAGCACGGATAAAAGATCAGAACCATATTTCTCGATACGGGCGGCACCGATACCCTCAATCCGTGTTAGTTCCGATGGTTCCGCAATATTTTGCTTCACCATCTCCGCCAACTGCTCGTTGGTCATGATGGTGTAGACCTGCACACCGTCGCGCTGGGCAAGTTCCTTGCGCTTTTCGCGCAAGCGGGAAAAGAGGGCAAACTCTTCGGGAGAGAGGACTTCGCGATAATCCACTCTGGACTTGCCGCGCAATCCAGTCTTTCCCCCTTCGAGCCACTCCACGCAGAACGACCATCCGTTTCCGGTGAACACTTTTTCCACCGCCAGCACACGTTTTGCACGCAGAAAGGTGTTTAGATCGTCCTGCGCCCGACCCTCGTCGCCAAACGGAATATAAAAGGTGTTGAATTGCATCGTGTAAAAAAGCGGCCTGAAGCGTTCGCATCCGCTACTGGCATCAGGCCGCCATCCTTTCTTTGTTCCATTGCTGGAAACAGGAAACCGGCGGGGACCACCTGCGCTCCTCCAGCTTTTCCGTGGTGCTTAACGGCGGACGGCCCGGAACCCGATGTTGTTGTTCTCGTTGTCCGGGTTGTTCCAGTTCTCGTTGCCGCAACGCGCGTTGTTCGCGTTGTTGTTCCAACTCCCGCCCCGGATGTTCCGGTTCGACCCCGACGTTTTTCGCCCGTTCCCTAAAAAAACCCTGCCGGAACTCCAAGGTATCGGCTTGTTGCACGAAAGCGGTTAGCGCCGTTACACGCTCCTGAAAATCAACTTCCGACAGATGCCCGCAAGCCAAGAGCCATTCGTAACGACGGATCTTTGCAACAAAACGTTTCTTGCTGCAGCGGTTTAAGCGGACGGTCTGCGGGAAAACCCGCATGCCCAGGAAATCCATCCCATGGCGAGTGCGGTTCAAATATGGCTCGCCCTTCAAGTACAACCCCAGCGAGTCCGAGGCAAACAAAACCACTCCCGAACGGATTTTCTTCAATGCACCCTTGCTGGAATGCCATATGGAAAAATCGTCCATATAGCGCACATAGCCCTTCATCCGCAGGGTTTCCTTCACAAAGCGGTCGAGCGGATCGAGATAGAGGTTGGCAAAATACTGGCTGGTCAGGTTGCCGATCGGCAGGCCGCGTCCCGGTTAGGTTTCATAGGTGTCGATGATGCGGTCGAACCATGCCAACAGGTCGGCATCCTTGAACTTGCGGCGCAACAGGGCCTTGAGTCGATCATGCGGAATGGAGTCGAAAAACTTGCGTACATCCGCCTTGAGGAACCATTCATTTTGACGGGCGAACTGCTGCGCACGGCGCACGGCCTTAAACTGCCCTTTGTTCTTGCGGCAGGCATAGGTATCAAAGATCAACCCCTTCTCGAAATACGGCTCGCACACATTCATCAGGGCATGGTGCAACACTCGTTCGGGAAAAGCCGCTGCACAGATTTCGCGTTCCTTGGGGTCGTAGATTGTGAAACGGGTGTAGCGACCAACCGGATAGTCGAACGTGAGTAAACCCAAGCGCATGCGCTCGAGCTCGGCGGAAAGGTTTTCAGCAAAGTCACGTTGATCAGGGCGATGCCGCTTGCCGCAGCTTGCCATCCAGAAAGCCCGTTGCAAATTCTCTGGATCAACCACCTTTTCAAATAAATTTCCTGCACGTTTCATTGCTTTACCATTCAACCGAATTTAAAAGCGGTGTCGCCCTTCGGTTGCCACCGCACTCCAAAACTTGCCGCTCCATGCACGGAAGGGTTCGGCCTTTCGCTCCGCTCAACCCCGCTCCGCGGGGCACGGCGAGCCCCCTTCCGGCATTCCGCTTTTTCCCTGTTTTCTGGAGGAGCGCAGGTGGCCCTTAACGGCGCACAGCCCGGAACCCGAGGGAGTAGTACTCGGAGTCCGGGGAGCGCCAGCCCTCGTGGCCGCAACGCGCGTAGAACGCGTAGCCGGACCAACCCCCGCCCCGGACGTCCCGGTCCGAACCCGACGGTGTGTTGCACCACTCCCATACGTTTCCAGACATATCATAGAGCCCATACCCATTCGAGGAAAAACTTCCCGCCGGACTCGTGTACGGAGTGGTGCCTTCGTCATACGAGGGGTGATAGCCACGCGGTGAACTCACGTCGTAACTATACGAAGTGGAGCTGTAATAGTTTGCCTCACTGTGCGTGATGGTATCGCCCCATGGGAAACGCTTGCTTTGCAGGCCGCCCCGCGCGGCATATTCCCACTCGACAATCGTCGGCAGGCGGTAGCCATTGGCATCAAAATCGCAATCAGGCGAACTATCGCCGGTCTTGTAGGTGTTTCCGCCAACGGTATAGCAGGGTGTCCTTCCCTCCATTTCACTGCGGGCGTTGCACCACTTCACGCAGTCATACCAATTGACGGTATGCACCGGATGGTTCGAGGCCTTTCCTGAACCGGCATTGCTAAAGCTGTACCCGTTCGCCACCGCCCAACTATGGGCTTCATCCCATTTAGCTTTCGTTACTTCGGTTGCGTCCATATAGAACGCCGCTTCGTTCATCAGCGAATAGGCACCAAATCTGGATCCGTACCGCTGTTAATTCCTGCTGGGATTTGCACCATGCCCTCTGGAATCACCTCAGCCGGAAGATCCATCCGTACCCGAAAAAATGATGTTCCCTGATCCAAAGACACCTCCGTTCTAGTGACTCCGCTGGTGCCCACTACTTCTGAAGTCACATCCGTAAAACTCGCAGTAAGATTAGAGGCTCTCTCGACCGTGCAGGTCGACCCCGGCTCCATCCCCTCGGCAACCAGCACTCCGTTCGACTCCCACGACACCAGCATGTCCTCGGCAAAGACTCCCGTTCCCACCAATGACACCAAACCAACCCACACTGCATTCCGAATCTTCATTTTTCTGCTCCTCATGGTTCGTTAACGCCCACACTAGAACCTCCCTTCTACACCCCCTCCATGGAAGCCGTCAAGGAACTACCCGCATTACGCAGCGATCCTAAATATGAAGGCGGTCTGGAAAGGTTGCACGAGCTCCATGTTCAGAATTGCTTCTCCATTTATTTCCACGCAAACAGCAAGATCGAACCATCTTTAAACCAATCCGACCTATTCCCGCTAAACCAACCTATATAATCTATCCTCCTTTCAATACAAGGAGGATGGAAATGAACGGTAAAGAGCTACTTTTGCAGGCGGTACAGGGAAAAGAGACTGATCGACCGGCCTGGCTGCCGTTTGTCGGATGCCACGGAGGCTTCCTCATCGGCAAGACCGCAACAGAGTACCTGCAGTCGGCGGAACTAATCGTTGATGGCCTCCGGAAAGCAAAATCATTATACAAGCCGGACGGATTGCCGGTCATGTTCGATCTTCAACTCGAGGCGGAAGTGCTCGGTTGCGACCTCCATTGGGCGGAGGAAGTTCCCCCCGCCGTCACCAGCCACCCGCTGGCGCAGGGAAAGACCATTGCCGACCTGCCGGAACTCGACGAAACCAAGGGGCGCTTCCCCATTGTTGTCCAGGTATTGGAAACTCTGAAGAAGGAGATGGGCGACGATACCGCGTTGTATGGACTCATCTGCGGTCCGTTCACCCTTGCCCTCCACCTGCTCGGAAACGACATTTTCCTCGATATGTATGACGAGGAGGATGTGGTGATTGCGGTGATCGATTTCTGTGCCGACATCTGCATTAAATCGGCCAACATCTATCTCGACCACGGGGCGGACGTTATCGGCGTGGTGGATCCCATGACCAGCCAGATTTCGCCGGATCATTTCGAGCAATTTGTCACGTCGGCGATGAACAAGGTGTTTGACCACATTCGCGACCGCAACGGAATCTCTTCGATCTTTGTCTGCGGCGATGTGACCCGAAACCTGGAGGTCATGGCCCAGACCCGCGCCGACAATATCTCGGTGGACGAGCAGATTGACATGGTACACCTGCGACAGCTTTGCGAGGCGCAGGGCAAATCCTTCGGCGGCAACATTAAGCTGACGGCGGTACTCTTGCTGGGCGATGAGGACGATGCCAAAATGGAAGTGCTCGACATCATGGAGAAGAGCGGAAGCAAAGGCTTCATCCTCGCGCCGGGTTGCGACCTCTCCTACGCCGTTCCCGTAAAAAACCTCCAGGCGGTTTCGGATATCGTCCACGACGAGTATGCCCGCGAAGCGGCAAAATCGCTGAAGGCCAAGGAAACGGATTCCTTCGACGATATCGAGATGCCGGACTACCACGGCGCCCGCGCGGTGGTGGTCGACGTGATCACGCTCGACTCCACCTCCTGCGCCCCGTGCCAATACATGATGGAGGCCGTCGAAAAAGCCGCCGAGGTCGCGATGGTCAAGGTCTGGATCAACGAACACAAGATCAAGGTGCGCGAAGGGATTGGCATGATGGTTAAGCTCGGCGTCAGAAACCTGCCGACCATCTGCATCAACGGCGAGCCGACCTTCGCCTCGATCATCCCCGACCAGACGACGCTGGTGAAGTCGATCGAGAAGGCCGCCCTGAAGAAAATGGCGGCAGAACACTAATACGGACGAGTTGAACCACTAATTCCCACTAATCTACACGAATGAAGTTCCGATGCAGGATTAGTGTTAATTAGTGGCTAAAGAAATATAGGCCAGATCATGATTCCAATTTGTTTGATTACCGGATTTCTCGGAACGGGAAAGACGACGTTGCTCAAGCGCATCGTGGCCGAGAACCGCGCCCGGAAATGGATCTATTTGGTCAACGAGTTTTCCGCTCTCGATGTGGACGGAGCCATCGTCTCGGAGGAGAATCCGGATGTGGTTTCCATCCCGGGCGGGAGCATTTTCTGCAAATGCCTCGTGACCGAGTTTATCGGGCAGATGACGAAGATCCATGAACAGCACGGCGATGCCGAAGGCGTGGTGATCGAAGCCAGTGGCATGGCCGACCCGCGCGTGATTGCCGACATGCTCACGGAGACCCAACTCGACCAGCATTTCGAGCTGGCCAACATTGTCAGCATCGTCGAGCCGCGCAGTTTCCTGCGGCTGATCCACACCTTGCCCAACATTATCCATCAAGTGGAAGCCGCCGACCTCGTCCTGCTCAATAAGTGCGACCTATTCGACGAGGAGCAGCTCTCCGAGACAGATCAGGCGGTTCGCAACATTAAAGCAGACGCCAATCTGGTGCGGTGCGTAAAGAGCAAAGCCGATTTCCCGATCTTCGGGAACACCAACAAACACAGCAACCTGCACGGCGAATACGCCAAGTGCCGCGACCCGAACTATTTCACCTTCACAACCGAACTAAACAACCCGATCAATCCCGCTGTGGTTGAAACCTTCGTCCGCGAAAACGAAGAGTCCATCTACCGAGTGAAAGGCTATTTCCAATCCTTGGAAGGCCCGATCTACTTCGACTATTCCAAGGCCGGCTTCAGCATCGCCCCGGTAGAACCGGGAAAGACGCAGGGTCTGGCATGGATCGTTGATGGCGGATCGGAAGGCCTCCAACCACAGTTTAAGAAGGCTGTAGCCGAATAGTATTTAACCACGGAATACCTAGCGGAAGGCAACCGAATGCTTTTCTTTCCGTGTATTCTAGGTATTCCGTGGTTTAAATCGGCGGGTGATTCAATAGAATGCCTCCTATCAATTAATCGGAGAGTTGAAATGCACGAAACCATCAAGAATCTTCTGAACGAACGTCCGGTCATCATCGACGGAGCCTGGGGAACGGAGCTGCAAAAGCAGGGACTCAAGCCCGGCGAATCGCCGGAAGCACTGAATCTGGATCGCCCGGAAATTGTCGAGGCCGTCGCCGCTTCGTATGTGGAAGCTGGCAGCCGAATCATTATCACCAACACCTTTGGCGGAACCTGCTTCACACTGGAACGCCATGGACTGGCCGACAAGGTGGCCGAGGTCAACCGGGCAGGGGCCGAAATCTCCAAGCGCGCGGCGGGCGACCAAACCCTCGTATTCGCATCGGTCGGCCCCACCGGCAAGATGCTGATGATGGGCGATGTGACCGAAGAGGAATTGCTGGCCGCCTTTTCCGAGCAGGCGCAGGCACTGGCGGCAGGCGGAGCGGATGGACTCGTGATCGAAACCATGTCCGAGCTGGAGGAAGCCAAGATTGCGCTTAAAGCCTGCAAGGCCACGGGGTTACCGGTCGTCGCCTCGATGGTCTACGACGCCGGAGCCGACTTTGACCGCACGATGATGGGCACCACCGTCGAGCAAGCCACGCAGGAACTCACCGAGGCAGGCGCGGACGTGATTGGCTCCAACTGCGGGCAAGGCATCGAGGGCTTCGTAAAGCTCTGCGCAAAGATGAAGGCCAACACCGATCTCCCCATCTGGATCAAGGGCAACGCCGGGCTACCGGAAATGGTCGATGGAAAAGCAATCTACAAAACAACGCCCGAAGAATTTGCCTCGTTCGCCCACCCCCTGCTCGAAGCCGGTGCCGACTTTATCGGCGGTTGCTGCGGCACCAGCCCCGACTTTATCCGGGTCCTGTGCGGGGTTTTATAATTTACTCCGCCCGTCTCGCGGTTAACAATCCCGGCCATGAGAGGAAAGGATATTCAACCGGATTGCTGGACCTACGAACTGCCCGGCGGCTTCGAGGTACTGGCGGGGAAAACCGATGCCGACAACGATCTCCTTAGCCTCAAGACCGCCAAGGCCAACGACCTTTGGTTCCACGTCCACGGGATGCCCGGCAGCCATGTGATCCTGCGCCACCCCGCCGGCGAAAAGCCGGACACCGCCACCGTCAAGCAAGCCGCCGCCATTGCGGCCTGGCACTCCAAGGCGCGCAACGCCGGAACCGTTCCCGTCAGCTGCACCGAGGCGAAGCACGTCGGGAAACCGCGCGGCTCCAAACCCGGCAGCGTGAGCATCAAGCGCGAAAAAACCATCAAGGTTCGTCCCGCGCTTCCGATGGTGTGAGGCGCGAACGGTTTTCAAAGGGGAATCACTTTTCACTTACCTAATCGATCAAATTGACGATCCAAAGCGAAAAGAATGGATCGGAAAAAATCCTGTGCTTGGTGCTCATCCAAACCAGCCCCTTGGATTCGAGCGCCTCGATGCCGCGCTTGACCGATGCATGCGAGCTGGTTCCGCAAAGTTGCAGGAACTCGTTGGAGGCATACTTTTCGCCCCCGTAGCGCGCCAACCCCATGGCAATCTTTTGCTGGTTGTCGGTGAGCATGTTCCACATGCCTTCATAGCCGGCCGCCCGTTCATGCAGCACGCGCTGCAAGGTTGATCCAAACCCCTCGGGTGTGATTTTCCCGCCGTCATCGGAATCGTTCCAGAGGTGGTAGCACACATCCTGCACATCGCCGGGAATGGAATGGCTCAGTTCAAAAACGGCATCCCACAACTTCGGATCAACCGTTCGGCCGGTTTCGGAAAACTTGGCTTCCAGCCATCCGATAAAAGGTTCCCGGTCGAGGCTGCCCACCTCCATCAAGGCCGCCGACTTGAAAAACGGGCTGCGCTGGGCATAGAAGATTTCCATCAGCCGGTTTTGGTTGCTGCCCGCAAAGATATATTGCACTTCCGGCTGTGCCTGGATTTCGGAACGCAGCGCACCCAGGAACTGGTCGGAATCCGGCAGGTCGAGCAAGGCTTGGAACTCATCGAAAAAAACAATCACGGGATTTTTCCTATGCAACCCCGGGGCCAGCCGCAATAGATCTTCCACGCTCGAATTCGCTTCCGGACTTTTCCACTGGAGCCCGACTCCCGCCACGTTGAAGCCGCTCAGGATCGGTAGCTTCTTGCAGAAAGGCTCGAACGCCCGGGCAATCTTTTCCACCGCCCGGGCCTCGGTCTTCACGCCCCAGAAATCGACGCGGATCAGCTGGCACTTCACATTTTGGAACGTATTCACCACCAGCGACGACTTGCCCGTACGGCGCGGGCCGCGAATCAGTACATTCCGACCGGCCTTGTGATATTTCAGCAGTTCTTCGCTCTCTTTGCGGGGCATATAATCCA
>DAOVNC010000152.1 GCA_030630445.1 Kiritimatiellales bacterium
CCTTCGATCGACCCGATCGTAGTGAGCAGTTCCGGCGCCTCGGTTTCGGGCGATCAACTGATCGTCCACTGGCAACTGCCCGCAACCAGCTCGCCGCAGTTTGCCTATACGATCGACGTGTTCGACAATCCCGGCTACACCGGTTCCCCGGTGCTGACGTCCTACGACATTGCCCCGGAGGCGCGGCAAAAATTGCTGGACGTTTCCGGCATCGCCACGCCGTATGTCCGGCTGACGATCACCGACATCTTCGACGTCGACAACACCCCGATCCTCATTGCGCCTGCCACCGCCTCGCTCAATGCCGCGAGCAGCGTGCCCGGCGCGGTGAACGGGCTGGACTACAAATACTACGAAAAGGCCAGCGACTTTGTTGTCCTACCGGATTTCTCTTTGCTCACGCCGGTGTCTGAAGGTGCGGTGAACGGTCCCGACCTGACCCTTCGCGACCAACGCGACCACTACGCGTTTAACTACACCGGCTATCTCGAAGTACCTGCCGATGGCATCTATACCTTCACGCTGTATTCCTCGGATGGGAGTCGGCTTTTGATCGACGGGGCGACGGTGGTGGATTGGGACGGCCAGCACAGCCCCGGACCCTTGAGCGGCTGGATCGCTCTCCGGGCCGGCAAGCACGCAGTGAACCTTCAATATTTCTTCGATAACCAGAACAGCTCCGCAGGCGATCTGATTGACTCGATCTCCCTGTCATGGAGCGGGCCAGGCATCGCCGCCCCAACCGAGGTTCCCGTCGGTGCTTGGCATCGCGTGCCGGTCGGCGGAGAGCCGGTGGTGACGCTTACCTCGCCATCCGACGGCACTTCCATCACCGGGGCGAACGTCTCGTTCAGCGCAGACGTGACCGCCAACGGGGCGAGCGTGGAAAAAGTGCAGTTCTACATTGGCGACACCTATTGGGGAGAAGACACCACCGCGCCGTTCGAGTTGGATTCCTTTGTCTGGGCCGCTCCGGACAATTCGATCCGTGCCCGGCTTTTCTACGATGCCGGCCACACGCTGGACTCGGCGCAAAATATCGTCACCACCGCCAACATGGCGCTGGCTCCTTGGGCCCCTGCCGCGATGAGCGAACACACCTATCCCCACGGAACGCGGACACTTTCCGGAACCCACACGCTGATTGGCGACGGGCTGAACTTTCTCGGGCGGCAGGTCGCGGGAGACTGCACGATCATTGCCCGAGTCGCGGACATCATCAGTGCCGCCGCCGGACCGGATGGCGAGACGCCCAACCGGAGTTGGGAGGCAGGCATCATCATGCGCGAGACCACCACCAGCACGCCCGGTACGCCGCTGGGAAACAATAGCAGCGCCCAATACGCGGCAGCGTTCGCCACGGTCAACAACGACACGCATTTCCAGGACGGCACGATGTCCAACGCCGGCGGACCGTATTGGTCCAGCGGCCTAGGTGGCCAACGCTGGCTGAAGCTCCAGCGCATCGGCAGCACGTTCACTACGTTTGTCTCGACCGATGGTGCGGCTTGGACGCAGGTGAACAGCGTTGCGCTTTCCGGGATCAACTCGATGCTGCACGTGGGCATGTTCACCTATGCCGCGTCGTCGCAGAACCCAAACGTGCATTGGGCCGCCTTTGACAGCGTGAGCCTCGTTGGCAACGTCGTTGGGCCGCCGGATGTGACGGTCGCGCCGCAATCCACCACCGCCTACACCGGGCAATCGACCACCTTTACCGCATTGCCCAGCGGCAGTGCGCCATTCAGCTACCAGTGGCAATACAACGGCCTGGATCTCGCCGGAGAAACCACCGCCACGCTTGCACTCGCCAACCTGCAACCCACCCACTCCGGTCTCTACACGGTCGTGATGGCCAATGCCGACGGCTCGGCCACGGCCACCGCCGCGCTCACCGTGCTAACGCCGCTGCCGGTCGTGGATGAAGTCCTTGCGAACAATCCCATGGGGTACTGGCGGCTGAACGACGACGGTCCGACGGCGGCGGATGCCGTGGGTAGCCTCAACGGCACGGGGCAGGGCAGGGTCGTGTTCGGGGCTGCGGGAGCAGGAAGTCCCTTCAATGGTTTCGAAAGCGGCAACCTCGCCGCGCAGTTCAACGGAACGGACAGCGCCATCGCGATTCCACCGCTGGGGATCACCACCGCCAACTTTACCATCACCGGTTGGGCGAAGCGCAATGGCTCGCAAAACAACTTCTCCGGCCTGGCCTTCAGTCGCCCCGGATACGGTCTGGGGATCATGATCGTCAACAACAAGCTCCGCTTTAGCTGGGATGATACCAGCGGAGAGTATAACTGGGATAGCGGCCTCTTCCTGCCAGACGGCCAATGGACATTTTTCGCGCTGACCATCGAGCCGACCAAAGCCATCCTCTACAAGGCAACCGGCGGAACGTTGAGCTCGGCGACGCGCACCGAAATAAACAACGCGCGAACCCTCGACGCCAGCTTTTTCCTGGGCACCGATCCGAACAGTAGTTCCGACCGCCGGTTCAACGGCGAAATGGATGAAGTCGCCTTCTACAACCGCACGCTCTCCCCGACGGAGCTGCAGGACATCCTCAACGCGTCGCTTTCCGCCGCGCCCGATGTAGCGCTCACCTCGCCGGTCGAGGGTGACGAGTTCCCGGATCCCTCCGACATTGGCATCAGCGCCAGCGTTGTTGCCAACGGACATGCGATCAGTAAGGTCCAGTTTTTCAACGGCTCCGAGTTGCTTGGCGAAGACACCACCGCGCCGTTCGGCCTGACGTGGAGCAACGTCACCGCCGGCAACTACACCTTGCTTGCGCAGGCGCTCTACGACGGAGGCAGCGTGATGAGTTCGTTACCCGTCAATATCAGCGTCCCCGCACTGCCGGGCGCCGCCTCGGCACCCGTTCCGGCGGATGGCGCAACCGATGTGGCCTCCGATGTTCAGCTGGGCTGGACCGCAGGCTGGAGCGAAGGGTTGATGACGGGCTCGCACAATGTCTATTTCGGCACCGGTGCCACGCCGGCCTTCCAAGGCAACCAATCCGGCACCACCTTCGATCCCGGCCCGTTGCTCGGCAACACCACCTACTACTGGGCGGTGGACGAGGTCGGTAGCGCCGGAACCACCGCCGGGCCGGTATGGTCGTTCACGACCGCCGGAAGCAGCATTTCGATCGACTTCGGGTCGGATACGTTTTCCGGCGGGGAGATGATTGGACCGCTCGCCTCGGACAGTTCGAACTGGAATCAGGCCGGCGGGGGATCCTCGGGCACACGGACAGATCTGGTCGACAGCGCCGGCACGCCTACTGGCGTTGATATTACGTGGCAATGCAACAACACCTGGGGAAACAGCGACGGCATCTCCGACGACCAGCACAAGTTGGCCCGGCGCTATCTGGACGATGGCAACCTGAGCGTGACTCTCAGCGGTATTCCGTACACTGCGTACAAGGTCTATGGCCTATTTGCCACGGACGAGAACAGCAGTGGTTCTTGCGGCATTCGAAACTTCAATATCAACGGGATCTGGGCACTTGGCGGAAGCTCTTCCACCACCGCGTTGGCATGGGGTTCCATCAATGCCAACCACGCCAGCCATGGTGAATATTGGACCGAGATCGACCCCGGCTCCGTTCAGGGTAACTACTGGACGGTGGTTACGACCGGGTCGACCTGCACCATTGCCGGGCAGGATCGTAGCGGAAGCAATCGCGGTTGCCTGACGGCGGTGATCATCGAAAAACTCCCGGACACCGATGGCGACGGCATCCCCAACGATGTTGACGACGATGACGACAACGACGGCATTCCGGATGATTGGGAGACCGCCCACGGGCTCGACCCCTTGGTCGACGACGCGTCCGGGCATTCCGATCCCGATCGATACAACAACTGGTTCGAATACGTATCCGACACCGATCCGCTGGATGGAAACTCGTGGCAGACCTTCTCGTTCGAGATCGACCCGGGCACCGGCAATCCGACCACGCGCTTCAGCACCTCGACCAGCCGTCGCTACACCGTACGGTACCGCACCAACTTGGTTGATGGAGTTTGGCAGGATCTAGGAACACCCTTCTCCGGCAACGGATCGGAAATGACCGTTCCCGATCCCGCCGCCGGAAACCAGCGCTTCTACCGTCTACGGATCGAACTGCCTTAAGGGCGTGCAGTATTTTTAATTCTGAAAGTCAACTTAACGCATGCGAACCGGTCTATGGGTCGACTCGCATGAAAAAAGGAAGAACATGAAAAAACCAGTGGCTGCATTGGCCCTTTTCTCCTTGGCGATAACATATGTTCGGGGAGCCGATCTGCCCGTCGAAAACTATAGTTTCGAAGCGCCTGGCACGGTAAAGCAGACCAACTGGGAAAGTGTTCCCGGCTGGAGCAGCGATTCCCCTGCCGCCGACTCCGGGGTCGAGACCGGGCAGGGGCCGATGGACGGAACTTGGACGGGTTTTCTGTGGGCCGAGGATCCCTCCGTGTGGAATCTGACGACCAACGTCATTGTCGCGGGCGAGGCCTATCGCCTTCAGCTCAACGCCAAGAATACCGGTGGAGGGAGTTCGTTGCGCATCATGCTCTTTTACGACAATGCGGGAACTCGCGTGCCGCTTGCGACACTTGATGCGACGGTGGGCAGCGGGATGGATAGTTATACACTACAGTTTAATGCCGACGATATACCTGCGGCGATCGGTAGTCAGATCGGCATCGAGGTTGAAAATATTGGCGGCGGTTGGGTGGCTGTCGACCATGTTAGGTTGTCGACGTTCGACCCCTCTTTTGTATGGGAGGGTGGATTTGGCAGTATTGATGTGCGATACTCACAGGATGTCTATCCCGCTGTGAGCGGTACGACAAACTGGTCGGATACGGCGTGGCGTGGTGAGCGGGTGTATGCGCAAATCGTGCTTTGGGCTCAGCAGGGCGTGACGAATGTCAGTTATAGCGTAACGGATCTCGATAACGGGCAGGGGGGTGTCATTGGCTCGGCCAACATCAAGCCCCAGTTTGTCAGCTATGTGCTGACCGATGATGGTTCCGGTGGATGTGGTGCCCCGCCCGCAGACCCTGTTTTGCTTATGCCGGACATTCTCGATATTGACAGTCAGCGCGATATCGCCGTCGGGACGGCACAGCCCGTTTGGATTTCCATTGATATTCCCTCGGATACGGATCCGGGAATCTATCAGGGGCAGGTGACTGTGTCTTCCCCGGGAAACGATCCTCTGGTGTTGACCATGAATATCGAAGTGCTGGCCAATACACTGCCGCCACCCGCGGACTGGAGCTTTCATCTGGATCTATGGCAAAATCCCTGGTCGGTGGCGCGCTACCACAGTGTCACGCCATGGTCGCAGGAGCATGTTGACCTTTTGATCCCGTTGTTGACGATGCTGCGGGATGCCGGCCAGAAAGTGATCACCACTACACTGGTCAATGCTCCATGGGGCGGACAGACCTACGATGCCTATGGAACGATGATCGAGTGGACCAAGCATACCGACGGGACGTGGTCGTATGACTATACGATTTTCGACCAGTATGTGGAGCTGTGCGACAGCATTGGCCTGGACTCGCAGGTCAACTGCTATTCCATGGCGGCGTGGGGCAACATCTATCAATACTACGATGAAGCGAGCGCAAGCTATCAAACCGTTACGGCCGCACCGGGCACGGCGGCCTATACCGCACACTGGACTCCTTTCTTGCAGGATTTCAGAAGCCACCTGCAGGCCAAAGGATGGACCGACCGGACTAAAATCGCGATGGATGAGAGGGCGGTGGGCGAAATGCAGGCCGTCGTGAACCTGGTGAAGACGCATGCGCCTGAACTGGAAATTTCTTTGGCGGGACATTATTTCTCTGCGCTGGATGCCGATATCTACGACTGGTGCCCTTGGGCGGACGATGTGGATCCGGCTGTCACTTCGGTACGGGCGGCTCGGGGACAGATTACCACCTTCTACACCATGTGCGTGACGAGTCCCGATGGCCCAAACAACTTTGTGTTCTCGCCCCCGGCGGAACAGGTCTGGGACGGGTGGTATGCCGCTGCGCAGAATCTCGATGGATTTCTGCGCTGAGCCTATTGCTCCTGGGTTGCCGATCCGCTGGTTGATGTGCGCCACACGGCGTTCCAGGGCGGTGACTGTTTTCAGGTGTATCCCGGTGCAAGAAGCTCGATCCGTTTTGAGCGCTTGCGCGACGGCATCGAAGACTATGAAAAGATTGCGATTCTCAAGGGACAGCTCTCTTCCGCAAACCTGCTAGAGCTGGAAAACACACTTTCGACCATCAGCTATCCGCAACCCGACTGTACGCAAGTCATTCAGGATGCCCGAGCGGTGCTGGAGACATTGTCCCGGACGGTGGACGCGTCGGATGTCACTCCGCCGTCACCGAATCCGATGACATGGGCGGTTGTACCGACCGCAACCGGCCGCTTGTCGATTTCAATGACAGCCAGCACGGCCTCAGATACAAATAGTGTTCAATACTACTTCACGTGCACGTCTAGTGGGGGACACGATAGCGGATGGCAGGAGAGTGCTACCTATGAGGATACCGGATTGATGCCCGGGGCAGCCCATACCTACACGGTAAAGGCCAGAGATACGAGCCTTGCTCAAAACACCACTGCAGTTTCTCACGCCGCATCGGCTACCACCGGTCCAGCCATTCTCGAAGGGCTTGTGGCACACTACACGATGGACACTGCGGATATCGGCGGATCGACCTTGGTCGATGTTTCCGGCATTCCGCAATATAATGGTGCGATCGCTGGCGGAGTCTCCACAGCAACCGGCCAGATCGGAGAAGCGCTGATTTTCTCGGCCGACGGCCAGTACGTTGATATCGGCGCCGCGGCCGTTCCTGTGCCTTGGACCGCCGCTGTATGGGTCAAGCCGACCGGCACGCAATCCTACGCCACCTTGCTGAATTCTTCGGCGACGGCGCTACGGTTGCAGCAGTGGGACGGCACCGGACAGGTCGGTCTTACTCAATATGGCGTGGCCGACCATCTCTTTAACTACACCGCCCCGGCAAATACATGGGTACACTTGGTGTTCGTCGGTACGGTTTCGGGAACCGATCTTTGGGCGAACGGAGTCTTGATCGACAGCCTGCCGGTTTCTATTTCATGTCCGTTGGATACCATAGGCAACGCAAGTGGCGGATTGCGGGCGGAAATCGATGATCTAGCCGTATGGGGGCGTGACCTGGGCACCGCCGAGATCGGGACGCTTCACACCGAGGGTATCGCCGGGCGATCCTTCCAGAACGTCACTGATCGGGATGGCGACGGGATTTCCGATGTTGCTGATCCTGATGACGATAATGACGGCATTCCGGATGTTCGGGAGTCCGTCCATTCCCTGGATCCCTTTATCGACGACGCATCTGGGCATTCCGATCCCGATCGATACAACAACTGGTTCGAGTATGTGTCCGACACCGATCCGCTGGATGGGGACTCGTGGCAAGCCTTCTCGATTGAGATCGATTCGGGAACCGGCGATCCGACCGCCCGCTTCAGCACCTCGGCCAACCGTCTCTACACCGTGCGGTACCGCACCAATCTGGTTGATGGAGTTTGGCAGGATTTGGATCCGGCCTTCACCGGAACCGGATCGGAAATGACCGTTCCCGATCCCGCCGTCGGTCCCCATCGCTATTACCGCCTCCGGATCGAACTGCCTTGAAGAACTTGCCCCATTGAAGTTCGTTGCCATGCCAGCCGTTGTCGCCATGGAAATAATCGGGGAGAGACTGATGATGTCACCTTTAGTGTGATTTCTGAGCCGGTCGCGACGGGCATGGTTGTGGCATTTGGAGGAGGAATCCTCTTCACCCGCCGCAAGCGGATGGTGTAATCGATGATATGGGCGAAGGGCTGGGGTAGTCTGGACTTTTTGGTTTTGATGTGCGCGATGTGCGGAGGTGGGTGAAGACTTGTTTTTGGAGATATAATTATGACAAGTAAAATATTTGGACG
>DAOVNC010000155.1 GCA_030630445.1 Kiritimatiellales bacterium
ATTCACAGGTAGTTGCGACAAGGGATAACCTGTGCCCGAAATAGTTCCCGAATCGTCGCCAACAGATAGTCGGATTTCATCCTCGGGTCGGGTGTCTCCAAGCACATACAGTCCATACCCTGAATTTGAGGGTGTTCCATAGGTGGTCAGCCCCTTGTTGAGTACTGCACCGACCTGATCATAGCTATCGGATCTAATCCATGCAGAGTACGTCCAGCTGCCGTCCTTCTGATCCAGCACATCACCACAGGTAATATAATCGTTCCCATCGAAATGGTAGGCGCTGTTCGCATTGCCATGCCGGTCTGTCGTCAGCGTCGCACCAACCACCGTGCCGTCATGGCCATTGCCCGATTCGTCGGAGGCATTGCCGTTGAACGGGAAGTGGGCTACCAAGTCTTCATCACCTCCATCGTCGCCATCACTTTCGCTGTAGAGACCGGATATTTCGGATTCCGACAATGCACGGTTGTAGACGCGCAGGTCGTCGATCTTTCCATCGAAGAAGTGCGTCGAAAGAATATTATTGGGATACGCACATGTTTTACCAATGATGAAATCCCAAGTATTGCTAAGGGCATGCCCGGCGGACGCGACTGAATTAATGAGCGTGCCGTTGTCATATTGCCGCACTTCGTTTCCATCATAGGTCTGGGTAATCAAGCGCCACTCGTTTTTCGGCACCACATATTTTGCCCGGCTGTTAAGGATAGTTCCATCCACCCATCTCATGGTGGTGCCAAAACAACCCAAACTGGTATCCGTTGCAGTAAACATATGGTAATTGCAATTAATACTAGGAACCGCAAACTGCTGCTGGCCCCACGGCCCCATGTAGCGGTAATGCGTAAACTGATCAATATTGATCCAGGCCGAAACCGTAAAGTTGGAGAATCCATCAATAATGTTTCCGCAGTTAATGAGATCGGACGACCCATTGAAGTCGTAGGCCGAATCCGCATTGCCAAACCGGTCGGTGGTCAGCGTTGCGCCAACCACGGTTCCATCGTGGCCATTGCCCGATTCGTCGGCGGCATTGCCGTTGAACGGGAAGTGGGCGATCAGGCCAGCGTCGTCACCTTCGCCATAGAGCTCGGAAATTTCCGTAGCCGACAACGCGCGGTTGTATATGCGGAGCTCATCCAACTCACCATTGAACAAACGATTCTGAGCGGATGTATCCCACCCGATATAGAGAGGCATGGCGTTCGTTGTTAAACCATCCGTATATGCCAACTCTACATTCAATTGCCCATCAATATACAATGTAAGCATGTTGCTATCATAAGTTGTAACAAGATGGTGCCAACTGCCATCGGTTACGCTGGTTGTTGAATAAACAGCACCAAAAGTCACAGAATAGTTTTTATATATGCCCATCTGTATGTTGGCAGGAACGCCCAGAGCATAACCATATCTAGGTGCATCCGGTATTATTTTTGACACCAAGCCGCTATATGGATTCGTTCCTGTCGATTTGACCCAAAGTGAAATGGTAAATCGTCCGTCCAGATTCAGATCATCCGCATGTGGAACCTGAATCTTGGCATCGATTCCGTTGAATACGGCAGCAGTGCCGGAAATCCCATTCGTGTTATACGAAAGAGCGCCCATTTCAGTCCCATCATGTCCATTGCCCGATTCATCGTCGGCATTGCCGTTGAACGGGAAGTGAGCCACTAGGCTCGGATCCACCGGACTTTCTCCCGCCCCTTGAATCACAAACTCCAAATCGACGTTGCCGGCGTTGGAAATGACCATGGTTCGGGTGAACGTTTCGCCAGCGACCACCAGTGTGTTGGTCAGGCTGTCGGGCGCAACAACGATTTGGGAACCTGTCACGTTGAATACGGTGCTGGAGCCGATGCGCCCCGCCCCGGCGTCTGCGGTCAGCGTTACGTTGTTTGCAATGTTGCTGAAGGCCACATCGCCGGTCCATGTGCCATCAATAAAGTTGGTGGTGCTGGTCGGCGACAAGGCAACCGCTCCGATATCGCCCATTGCCGCAAGCGCGACAGATCCGGTAAACCAAGTCATGGGCATCCCATCGATATTCACGGCGGTAATATTGACCGCAATCGGCTCAAGGACAGGTTGGTTGGTTGCAATGCCATCAATGGCCAAGGTATAGAGGTCGTTGTCCAGCACCTCGATGGAGTCGCTACCGGGTACGAATCCGGGGGCTTGCGCCAGAATCGACAGGGTTTGCATTCCGTCGGTATCGGCATCGTCCACGACCGTGATATCGAACGAGGCACTTGATTGCCCGTTTGAAATCATCACATAGGCAGGAACGACGACTTCGGTGATGTCCGAAGGAGTCAACGTCACATAAACATCGGTCGTCGCATCACCCGGAAGGCTAACCGACCCGGCATTCGTTATAACCCCATCGCCTTCTACAACGGAGGCAGGTAGCTGCAGATCAATCCCGTTTGTTTCGTCATCGAACACAAATACAGAAGCCTGACTGCCTACCCAGTTCCACACCCGCGCTTCGATGGTGGCGGTCTGGATGCCGTCGATTTCGGTATTGTCCAAAACCGGAAGGGAGAAGGAAACAAAGGTCTGCCCAGCCGGAATCACAAGACTGCCGCTGCCGATCTTTTCCGGATTATTGGATACGAGATCAACCACCACATCCCCATCGGGCGGTGCGCTTACGATGAGCGCCCCGGCAATGGAGCCAGCCCCTTCATACGTGGTTTGCGGGAGAGATAGCATGAGTGTTGCCGTTTCGTTGTCATGAACGCCAATCGTTGTTTCAGCATCTCTATAGGCATAGCTCGACGCACGTAGCGTCGCGATTTCCGAGCCTTCCAACAACGCATCATCCGTAACGGTCAGATCGAAAAAGACGCTGGTCTGCCCCGCAGGGATAACTACCTGCGCTGGAATGGAGATATCCCCGCCTTCATCCACGGACAGATTCACAACAAGGTTGGTAGATGGAGCCGTGGATACCACAAGCTGACCCGCATCGGTAAGCACACCGCTGTCCTCGTCGACACCATCCGGAAGAACCAATGAAAATTCGCCCAGATAATCCACCATGAAAAAATCGCTATCTTCAGAAACTTCATCGGTATCAATTGCACGGAGAAATGCCTCGGGAGCGTATTCCCCGGCAACCAAAGAACCTGTCCACGATCCGGAAGCCAGGTTGACCGCATTGGTCGGCGTGATCTCCAACGGCGCTTCGCCATAAGCAGTAACGTGAACACCGTCGTAATATACCTTGTTTGAACCCGTTAAATTATAGAGACAAAGCGTATTTACGGAATCAAGGTTCTCCCTGAATGATATGTCGGCGAACATCAGATTGTCATTGACGTAGTAGTCAAGTCGCTTCGTATCCCAGTGAAGGACGAAGGAGATCTTATACCACTGATTAGGTTCAAAAGGCACCTTGTACGTGGTGCCGAGAAGACCCATCTGGGAGCTAGAGTTACCCATGTAAAAGATAAACACGCCGGATTGGGCATAGGTAGGATTTCTTCCCATCGAAAAATATCCTCCGTATCCTGAAGAACTCGCCGAGTTTACATAAAACTCAACCTTGCTCGGCTGTGCCTCTGAGAATTGGTGATAAAGAGGCGTCGAGACACTGTTGTTTACAGACAGGAGCAGAGACTGCTCGCCAACAGCGCTGGTTTCATCGGTTATCAGTGCAGTATATGAGCCCGATGCAAATTTCCATGTAAGCTCTTCCCCTTCAAAACTGTCTGCAAAGGCGGTTCCGTTCGAAGCCATTTTCATACCATCTATCTGCACACTGTTTGAATAATCCACTACGGTATTCCCGTTCTCATCCTTGGCGTCCAGTGTAACCGTAAATGGAACGGAAATCTGCTGATTGGTTCCATGCAATGTCCATTCAAAATGGTCGAGTGATCCGGACATCCATGTCGTGAAGCTCCATAACTGACTGGTCGTAACACCGACCACATTGCTGGCCACCACCTGCCAGTAATAGGTGGTATCAACGTCCAGCAGTCCGGGGTCAAACATCGTATTGGTCAACCCGGAAGCCATGATCGCCAGCTCCGTAGCATTTGTTCCGAACAGCACACTGTAGCGCGAAGCCGAATTCCAAGGTCCGGGATCGTCACCGCCGTTGGCATGCTCCCATTCCAGCAGCGTCGCGGCGTTTACGCCGTTGCTATCATTGGCTGGAACAGGGCTCAGGGGCTGCTCAGGAACAGGAGGAATGGGATAGATCGTCAGATTGATCGGACGCAACCGCTCACGCCTTGTATTAAGATTGCTGAAGGTAGTTGCGGGGAAATAAGACCCCACCGGAACGGAAATGTTGCCTGGATTGACGACGACACTTACCGCGACCTGTTCCCCGGAGGCCAACATACCGCTATCCGGCTCAATCGACAGCCCGTTTGGTACTGTGGCCGACCATGGCAGATTGGATGTGCCAGCGTTAACCAAGGTGTAGACAACAATATTCGAAGGCATTAAAGATAGCCCTTCATACCCCTCCAGGAAGACCTTGGTATTCGGATCCACCTGCAATGGATCAAAGGTATCAAGATTGGACTCCAGCAGCTGGAACACCGGCATTCCCTCGTCGTCAATCGATATCCCTATCATAGTCCTGTCATCCACGGCGACCAAACGATGAGCCGTGCCGGTGTTGGTAACCGTAATTCCTAATTCAAATTCCGGATAAAGCCATTTTTGGTATTCCGTATTTCCGGCAACCGTTCGTGTCGTGAAAATGTCGTTTCCAAGCCATGCAATATCAACCAAGCTGTTGGTCAGCGTCGTATCCAGACGTGCGAGGGAAATAGCATCGTGCATTACTCCTGATCCCAAAACAACTATACTGCCGTCGGGGGCTACCCGGATCGGATACGCGCCCCCGCCAGATGACCGTCTGTCCGCACCAATACCTCCCGGCGGCTCGGAAGGGTAGGTGATGCCGTCTGCATTGATTTCCTCCCACATCAGATAACCGGAGCCGAAGAAATACATCTTCTGGTTCGCATCGTTCCAAACAAACTCACCCGAAGAATAGTTCCAGTCAACAGAATCGATCAAGGCACTATCCGGCCCAAAGGTATAGTGCGATACCCATGCCCCTGAGGGATCCACAGAAAAAACATATTGTCCCGCTGTTGATAGACCGTATGGGGTTCCCGGAAGGGTGGCGAAGGGACGTTCCGTGAAGTTTGTGTCTGTCAGATCTATTGCACGGATCAGGCCGGAATCGTAGGCTAGGTAGATTTCATGGTTGTCGGCGGAATAGGTGGCAAATTTTGGGGTGCCGATCAAAGGAATGGTCGTCGTGTATTGCTGCGTGTGGGTGTCCCATCGAAAAAGGCTTTGGTTGGCCTTGCTCAACAAATAGAGGATACCGTCATTATCAATAAAAGAGCTATCGGGCGTATATACCAATCCGACCGGGTCTATTGGATCTCCCGGAGTAGGCGGGTTGAGTGCCGACAGGGGCGTTGTGCGAACCTCGATCCCATTGGCGGAGTTGGATGAAAGGGTGAACGTTAGAATATCCTGGTCGTCGATATAGATTTTATCTGGCGAATGATCCAGCGTCGTGCTTCCGGTTGGCAGGATTGAAATGGTATATGCTGTCAGCGTATTTCCGTTGAGTAAAATCGGAATTTCATCCCCGTAAAATTCAAGGTCTGTGATGCCACTGCCGAAACTGTTGAGATAACTCAATCCCAGTGCACTATAAACAGTACCTGAGCTATCAACAACACGCCCGTCATCAGGGAAGACCCATGTCTTGGAGGCACCAGGATAATCACCATGGTAAGGGCTGTCGCCACCGCTAGCAAAGGTGCCATCTGTGTTGTAGTTCACATAGGTGATATCCGATGGGCTGATACCCGAAGAACGCCCAAACATCTTGTTGATGGAAGGTGCAATTGAGGCTCCGACGAGGGATTCTATATAGTTCTCAAAATTAGCAACAAGCGTGTTAGTATCTTTGTTGATACTTGTAAACCGAGCATATAGACCGCCGGATCGGTTGAGGAACAGAATGTTTCCATCGGAAAAAATTTGGTTAATGTTCTGGGCAGTATCCACCAGATGCACTTCATTGTTTCCGGCTTGATCATAGCGGTATGAAGCTTGACCGTAGGCCACATAGATTCCATCTGCATCGATCCAGCCTGCGGTAGGCAACCCATGAGTGGAAGGGAGTGAAATGGAAGGAAGCCACTGCCGGGTCGAAAGCTCGTATTGTTCGATTCGGGCTGGCGAATCCATAACAAAGCTTGCGACCGATCCATTCTGCATGGAATGCACGAGACCCGCATATGCGTTCAAACCCAAAAAAGAAAAAACAACCCCGAAACAGACCCATCCTGCAATAACCATGCGCTTCATGACATCCCCCTGTTAACACCCAATTAAAACTGCGTACTTAGAACACGTATTTTTCTACTAAATGCTTGGGAATTGCAAACTCCTACTATTTAAAAAAAAACCTAGTAGTTTTTACTAGAATTCGTGATCTTGCAGAAACATCTATCCTTGAAACCCCTTTTAGCGGGCGGAAAGATCAGGGGGCATCGACGGCTTCCACCGCGTTGGTGGAGGCCTCGGGGTTGTCGGGCACGTCAACGAGATTGAGCAAGGATTGGAGCCGCGTCTCGCGCATGAGGTCGTGCGCGGTTTCGCCTTCGGAGTCGGCAATGTACACATCGGCCCCTTCTTCGATGAGGAATTCAGCGGATTCGTAGTCCTTGGCGATGGCCATGAGATGGAGGGCGGTGTAGCCGTTCGCCATGACGCGGTCGATATTCGCGCCGTTGCGGAGCAGCAAGCGGGCGGTCTCGTATCGATGCCCCCGCAAGGCATGGTCGAAGGGTGTGCGGTCGTCGGCATTGCGCAGGTTGACGCTATCGGGCTGTTCGAGGAACAGTTCAACCAGCTCGTTCTGCCCATTGAGTGCGGCGATATGGATCGGTGCCATGTTGTTGAAGTTGAAGGTATTGGGGTCGGCACCGTTTTCAAGAAGAAGGCGGACGGTTTGGATATTCCGGCGACGCACGGCCTTGTGCAGCGCCGTGTCCCCGCGCCTGTCTCCCTGGTTCGGGTCGGCACCATGTTCGATCAGGGTTTCCGCCAAGGAAAGACGGTCCGCCATGACGGCCAACACCAGCGGGGTTTGATCGAGCGGATCGCGGGCATTCGCGTCCGCCCCGGCCTCAAGCAGCATGGCCAATACCTCCGTGTTTTGCATTTCCACAGCATAGTGGATGGGCGCCATGCCGTTGGCATCCGGCGCATCGGGCTCCACGCCATGCCGCAGCAGGATTCCAAGCAGTGGAAGGTTATTCAGCGCCACGAACAGATTGCTCCCGCCAGCTGCGGACGACAGGTCGGCACCATTCGACAGCAGCAGCTCAACGGCCTCCGGGTTGCCCCTTTCAAGCGCCATCTCCAGCAACGTCAACCCGCTCTTCCTGTCCTTGCGCTCCAGCGTTCCGGGGTCTGCCACGATGCGCTCCCCAAGCGCCACAAGCCTGCCCTTTTCCAAGAGGGTGAATTCGTCCGCCACCCGCGCGGACAACCGCGAAACAGCGATCGACATGGCGGCAATAAATCCCAGCAGGACGGTGCATTTCAGCACCCACCACGGAATATGCGACTTCCGGTGTTGTTGCCAACCGGTCGGGGACCGCATAAACCGCTCGGCGGAAAAATAGGTAATCAGCAACCCAAACCAAGCCAGCGCCAGCGCGCCCACCACGGTGGTGCTAAGCAAAAACCGATCCTCCCCCTCGCCACCCAGCCCAATCTGCCGCCACGCATGCCATGCGGCGAACAAGCCCACAAAAAAGCCAACACCCACAAACCACAGCGACAGCTTTAGCTGCCTTTTAACCATGAACAGATCCGCCATAATCCCAGCTTCTTCCAGATGATCGGCATCCACATGTACAGGAAGCGCCGGACAGCTTCAACATTAAACC
>DAOVNC010000189.1 GCA_030630445.1 Kiritimatiellales bacterium
GGAGAAGCCCCTCCTCAATCATCGACTCAACCGACTCGCCGCACAGCTCGTCGATCGCGTGACCGGTCAGCTCCTCAAACAACGCAAGATCCACCCCTTCCGTCAGGCGCAGCCACATCACCAATATTTCGCGCGCCTTGTCTCCCGATGGTAGTCGCTCAAGCTCGTCAAACGGATTGGCATTCTTCAGCAGACGGTCGCAGTAGACCTGCAAGTCGCGGACATTGCCGAAACGCGCGCCGTTCCAATGCGAATGCGCCGACGGCCCGCATCCGAAATATTCCCCACCCTGCCAATAGAGCAGATTGTGCCGGCACTCCCGACCCGGTTTGCAGAAATTGGAGATTTCGTAGTGGTCGTAGCCCGCGCCTTCCAGCAGTGCCTTGACCGCAAAATAGTTACCCGCCTCTTCATCGTCGCCGGGGGGAAGAATGCGGCCCGCATCGCGGTCGCGCGTCATCGGGGTTCCCGGCTCGTAGATCAGGTTGTAGTAGGAAATGTGCTCGGGTTCCAGCTCCGTCACCATCCGTGCGTCGTCGAGGACATCCTCCGGCCTCATCCCAGGGATGCTTTGGATCAGGTCGATGTTCACGTTGTCGAACCCGGCCCCGCGCAGCATGTGGAACCCTTCGATCGCTTGATCCGCCTCATGGATCCGCCCGAGCAGGCGCAGCGCCTTGTTGTTGAACGACTGCACGCCGATTGAAACACGGTTGATCCCCCCGCCCCGCATGATTGCCAGCTTTTCGGGCGTCAGCGTGCCCGGATTCGCCTCGCTCGAAAATTCGACCACATTCTCCAAGTTGACCAAACCATCAATACATTCAAGCATCGCGGCCAGGTCGTCCGGTTCCAACGCAGTCGGCGTACCGCCGCCGATAAAGACCGTATCCGGCGCAAAGTCGGCAGGTAGCCGCCGTAGCTCGATTTCCAGGCATTGGATAAACAAGCCCACATTGTCCCACTCCTGCGGCGTCAACTTGTAGAAATCGCAATACCTGCATTTTGAGACGCAGATCGGTATGTGTATGTAGAGGCCCGTCATGCGATCCTTATCCCGTTTATCCTGTCATCCTGTCAAAAAATAATTATGTTTAATAGCCATGCCTAAGATACGACTCGACCAATTAATCGTCCAGCGCAGACTCGCCGACAGCCGCGAGCAGGCGCAGCGGCTGATCCGCGCCGGGATGGTCCGCGTGAAGGACCAGCCCGCCAACAAGCCGGGGCACACCTATCCCGAAGAAGCCGAAATTTTCGTGAAAGAGAAAGAAAAGTATGTCAGCCGGGGAGGACTGAAGATCGAGGGGGCGCACCGGCAATTTGGCTTCGAGCTGCAAAACGCCATCTGCCTCGATATTGGTTCCTCCACCGGCGGATTCACCGACTTCATGCTCCAGCACGGCGCGGCCAAGGTCTACGCCGTCGACTGCGGCACCAACCAGCTCCACTACAAACTCCGATCCGACCCGCGCGTCGTCGTCATGGAAAACACCAACGCCCGCTACATCACGGAAGAAGACATTCCCGAGAAGGCGGACTTTTGCAGCATCGACACCTCCTTTATTTCGCTCAAGCTCATCCTGCCACCGCTCGAGAACCTAATCAAACCCGGCGGCCACATCATCTCGCTTATCAAACCGCAGTTCGAAGCGGGAAAAGACCAAGTCGGCAAAGGCGGCGTCGTGCGCGACCCCGCGATCCATCAGGAAGTCATCGGGAAGATCAAGGAATTCGGAACCAAGGAACTCGGATTCCAATGGCTGGAATGCTGCACCTCCCCCATCACCGGTCCCGCTGGCAACATCGAGTTTCTGGCCTATTGGAAAGTCTAGGCACGGTCGGCTCTCTTTGAAATCCCACTTAATCGGATAGATGTTGTTGACTCGTTTTGCGAACCTGTACAAAATGCCCCGGCAAAAGGATAGAAAAAATGAGCCAAAACAAGCATATCGCCAATTTCATGAATACCTTCCCTTGCGAGGGGTTGACCTTCGACGATGTTTCGTTGATCACCCAATATGCGGATTTCCTTCCGGGCGATGCCGATATCTCTTCCAAGCTGACTCGAAACGTCGGAGTAGAGATTCCGTTCCTTAGCGCGGCAATGGATACGGTGACCGAATCCAAAATGGCCATTTCAATGGCGATGATGGGCGGAATCGGGGTCATCCACAAGAACCTCGATCCGGAAGTCCAGGCTCTGCACGTCAGCCGCGTAAAACACCATCTCAACGGCCTTATCACCGACCCCGTCACCTTCAACATCAACGACACACTCGAAACCATTGCCATCCGCCGCGCGAAAAAAGGCTACACGTTCAACGGCTTCCCGATCCTTGACAACGACGGCAAGCTGGTCGGCATCCTGACTTCCAAGGATATCCGCTTCGCCCGCTCCAAGCGCGCACCCGTCGCCGACATCATGACCACCACCATCATCCCGGCCAAGCCGGGCACCAACCTACGGCAAGCCTACGACATCATGCAGCAGCATAAAATCGGCAAGCTACCGCTGGTTGAAAAGGGCAAACTCGTTGGCCTATACAGCTATGCCGACGTGCGCCGCCTCGTCGAAAACGAAGAACCGCTCTTCAATCGCGACGACAAACACCGCCTGCGCGTCGCGGCCGCCGTCGGCCCCGGCGACTACGAGCGCGCTGAAATCCTCAACCAGGAAGAGGTCGACGTACTGGTGGTCGACACCGCCCACGGCCACTCCAAGGGCGTGATCGAAATGGTTTCATGGGTCAAGGACAAGTTTCCCCGCATCGACGTCATCGGCGGCAATATTGCCACAGGCGAAGCCGCCCTCGCATTGCGCGATGCGGGTGCGGATGCCGTCAAGGTCGGCATCGGACCCGGTTCCATTTGCACCACCCGCGTGGTGGCTGGCGTCGGCATTCCGCAAATCTCCGCCATCTATGCGGTCGCCAGCGCGCTTGAAGGCAGCATTCCCGTGATTGCCGACGGCGGCGTACGCAACTCCGGCGACATTGCCAAGGCGCTCGTCGCGGGTGCGGACACCGTCATGATGGGTTCCGTGCTCGCCGGAACCGAAGAAAGCCCCGGCGAAAAAATTATCTACGAAGGCCGCCAGTTTGTCATCTACCGCGGCATGGGCAGCCTTGATGCCATGAAGTCGCGCGAAGGAAGCCGCCAGCGCTATGGCCTCAGCAACGACGACGACCTCGTCCCGCAGGGCATCGAAGGCATGGTTCCTTTTGCTGGAACCATAAACAAGGTGATGAAGCAATACTGCGGCGGTCTTCAGGCCAGCCTCGGCTACTGCGGCACCCGCAATATCGCCGCCCTCAAGAAAAACGGCCAATTCGTGCGCGTCTCCGGCGCGGGCGCAATCGAGGCGCACGCCCACGACATCAAGATCACCAAGGAAGCGCCGAACTACAGACGCTAGAGCGTAATGCGTAACGAGTAATACGTAAGCTCTTTCGTTACGCATTACGAATTACGGATTACGAATATGAAAACAGCCCTGATCCAAATGAACCCAACGGTCGGTGCGCTTGAAGCCAATACTGACCGGATTGTTTCCAATGCATGGGAAGCCTTCAATGAGGGCGCGCGGCTGATCGTCTTTCCGGAGCTGGCTCTTTCCGGCTATCCGCCCGAAGATCTGATTCTCAAAGACCATTTCTGCGCCGACTGCGAAGCGCAGCTCCAACGTCTGGAACAGGAACTGCCACCGGAAGCGACGGTGGTGGTCGGTACGCCGGTTTCAAAGGATGGAAAAAAATACAACGCCGCCATTGTTTTCCAAGGATCGGAAACCGTTGGTATCTATAAAAAAATGCTCCTCCCGAACTATGGCGTGTTCGATGAAAAGCGCCTGTTCGACGCCGGAACCGAACCTTTTGTTTTCGACTTCGGCGGACAGACCGCGGCCCTCCATATCTGCGAGGATTCCTGGGATCCGAACGGCGCCGCCGTGGCTTCGCTAGAAGGCAAAGGCATCGACCTGCTGATCAACCTTTCCGCTTCCCCCTACTACCGCGGCAAGCTTAACGACCGCATCGACGTGCTGGCGCAAACCGCGCAAACGCTCAACACCACCCTGCTCTACTGCAACCTCGTCGGCGGGCAGGACGAACTCGTCTTCGACGGGGCCAGCATGGTATTCGCCCCAGACGGCTCCCGCCTTGCCCGCGCCAAGCAGTTTCAGGAAGATATCCTCTACTTCGACTCCGAAGCCCCCCTAAAGCCCCAAGTCCAAAGCCTAAAGCCTCTCGAAGAAACCTACGAAGCACTGAAGCTCGGCCTGAAGGACTATGTCGAAAAAATCGGCTTCCAGCGCGTCGTGGTCGCACTCAGCGGAGGGATCGACTCCGCCCTCGTACTGGCTATTGCCGTCGACGCGCTCGGCAAGGATCGCGTCGCCACCGTCACCATGCCCTCCCAACACTCCTCCAGCGAAACCCTCGGCGACGCCGGCGAAATGGCCCGGATTCTCGACGTCGAATTCCACACGATTCCCATCAAGAAGCTCTACGACGGCTTCGAAGCTGAACTGTCCGAGGTATGGGGCCGGGATAAAGAACCGGGGCTGGCCGAAGAAAACCTGCAGGCGCGTATCCGCGGCAACCTGATCATGGCGCTCTCCAACGAGTATGGCTGGCTGGTGCTCACGACCGGAAACAAGAGCGAGATGGCCATGGGCTACTGCACGCTCTATGGCGACATGGCCGGCGGCTACGCCCTCATCAAGGATGTCCCGAAAACCCTCGTGTTCGAACTCTGCCGCTGGCGCAACGAACAAGGGCTGGTTATTCCGCCCAGCATTATCGAGCGACCGCCCTCCGCCGAACTGCGCCCTGACCAAAAGGACACCGACTCGCTCCCTCCCTACGAGGTGCTCGACCCGATCCTCGAAGACTATGTCGAAAACGACATGGGCATCGCGGGACTTGTCGCCAAGGGCTACGACGAAGCGATTGTTCGCCGCGTGGTGTATGCCGTGGAACTCACCGAATATAAACGGAGGCAATCGCCTCCGGGCATAAAGATCACCCCGCGCTCATTCGACCGCGACCGCCGCATGCCGATCGTCAACCACTATCGGAACTAATCGTAGTGCGTAGCACGACTACCTCACAAATTATGATTCAATCGTCACCTGTCACAATAAATACTTTCGCTCCCTCTAAAAATATGCATTGCCCGTACATATTTATCGTGTATTCTTCTTCCTTTTTAACGACCTAAACCGTAGGAGCACAAAAGAATGCAACCTCGCAAAGCGAGCCACTACGTGGCAACTACCCAGCATAGAATGAAACCTACAGCCCCCATCTCTTCGCAAACTATTTTCGCTATTCTTTGCCTCGCGCTACTAGGCGCCCCACTCACCACCCGCGCCGGCACGGTTGGCGACTTTCGCATCTCCTCGGACGGCTCGACCATCAGCATCGATGCCTACTATGGTTCCGGAGGTGCGGTGGATATCCCCGACACGATTAATGGCCTTCCCGTTACCACCATCGGAAATTATGCATTCCGAGAGCAACTCAGCGTGACCAGCGTCACGATTCCCGACAGTGTCACCCGAATCTGGAACGATGCGTTCGATGGTTGCACCAACCTGACCAGTGTAACGATGGGAAACGGCGTCACTAGCTGCGGTCAAAATACGTTCCGTAACTGCTCCAGCCTTACCAGAGTCTCATTGTCCAATAGCTTAGCATACTTAGGCAGATATTCATTTATCAACTGCAAGAGTCTAACGAGCATTACGATTCCCGACAGCGTCATCAGCATCGGAACTCTGACGTTCTATGGTTGCACTAGCCTGACGACCGTTACGATTCCCGATAACGTCACTAGCTTAGGAGATAATGCGTTCTCATCCTGTACCAGCCTGACAAACATCATGATTGGCAACGCCGTCACTAGCATCGAGTACAATACGTTCTTGAACTGCACCAATCTGACAAGCGCCACGATTGGCAGCAGCGTTAACGATATCGACTATAATGCGTTCGTTGGTTGCACCAGTTTGACCGAAATATCGGTAGCGATGAGCAATTCTACCTATAGCAGCATAGGGGGCGTCGTATTCGACAAGAGTCAGACCACCCTAATCCAATTTCCGAAAGGTCTGTCCGGTAGCTACACGATCCCCAGCAGCGTAACCAGCATCGCATACGGTGCGTTCCGGCTCTGCACTCAGCTGACCAGCGTCACGATCCCTGACAGTGTCACCAGCACCTGCCCTGGTTCATTCCCTGCTACGTTTTCTGGTTGCTCTAGCTTGGCCAACGTTATGTTTGGAAGTAGTGTAAACGAAATAGAATCTAGCATGTTTTCGGGCTGTACGAGTTTGGTTGAGATGGTAGTGTCTCCCAGCAATCCCACCTATAGCAGCATAGGGGGAGTCTTGTTCAACAAGAGCCAAGCCACGCTCCTCCTGTGCCCGCAAGGTTTGGTCGGCAATTATACGATCCCCGACGATGTCACCAGCATTGGTGAATATGCGTTCTATAAGTGCGTCGGTCTGACAAGCATCACGATCTCCGATGATGTCACCAGCATCGGTCAAAATGCGTTCGGTTTCTGTACAAGCCTGACCAGTTTCACGATCCCCGACAGCGTCACCAGCATCGATAATTATGCATTCTATTACTGTACAAGCCTGACTAGTTGCACGATCCCCGACAGCGTCACCAGCATCGGCCAATATGCGTTCAAGAAATGCGCCAGCTTAGCCAACGTCACAATCTCCGATAATGTGACTCACATCGAAACCGAGACGTTCATGGAATGCATCGGCTTGACCAACATCACGATTGGCCTCAACGTCACCCATTTCGGATCCTCTGCGTTTGAATCCTGCACCAGCCTGACCAGCGTCACGATCCCCGACAGCGTCACCTACATCGGAACCTTTACGTTCAAGAATTGCACCAATCTAACCAACGTCACGATCCCCAACA
>DAOVNC010000255.1 GCA_030630445.1 Kiritimatiellales bacterium
GCAGGGTGCGGGCGGCGGCATCGGTCAAGACCTCCCCTGCCGGCACGGGGATTCCATGCTCTGTGAGTCGCTCGCGGGTCAGCACCTTGTCGAACGCCACGCGGCATGATTCGGCATCGGAGCCGGTGTAGGGCATATGCAAGTCGGTCAAAATTTGCTGGATGCCGCCGTCTTCGCCGAAGGTGCCGTGCAATGCCACAAAAGCGGCGTCCACATCGGGCGGAATGGTGAACACCTTGGAGACGATGTCGAGCTCGACGACGTCGTAGCCGTCGACACGCAACCCTTCTGCAATAGCGGCGCCCGACCGGAGCGAGACCTCGCGCTCCGATGATATCCCGCCTTTCAACACTGCAACTTTTTGATATTTCCGCATTAGTGAATGCCCGTAAAATAGAAGTTTTCAATTAACCTAGAAAAAGCAGTTCAAACCGAACCCGTTTATTAACCACGAATCTACCTAGCGCGGCGAGCCGCAACCAAATTAAACAATAGTTGCTGCGGATCGTCTACGTAGAACCATGTTTTAGCAGCATTATCCCCCTATCGATCAGTTCTTTTTTTTATATAGAATACTATATATTTTGCCCTGAAAAACCCCATTTTCGGGTCATTTTATATAGTATACTATATGAAAAATAGAAGCGTGATTCGCGAAAAAAAGCTATTCGGCAGCGAAGATCTGGCCTTCGCGGATGGTGGCTTCGACCATTTCGATGCCAAGCTCGGATTCATAGCGTTGGGCAAGGCGGGTTTCTTGCGGGGTGATGAGCGAGATGGCGTAGCCCTGCTCCCCTGCCCGCCCGGTGCGGCCGGCGCGGTGGAGATAGTCCTTGCTGCTCGATGGCGCGTCGTAGTTGAAGATATGCGTCACTCCTTTGATATCCAGCCCGCGCGCCGCGACGTCGGAGGCGATGAGGACGTTGACCGCCCCTTTGCGGATATCGTCGATGGCTTTCTTGCGCGCCAGCTTTCCGTGCGTTCCGTGCAGGTCGGCGACGGGAATGCGGTAGTGCTCCATCTTGGATTTGACGAGCTCGGCATCCTTGTTGCGGTGGACAAAGACGAGGGCGCGTTCGGGGTCGATGGCCCGGACGAGCTTCCGGAGCAGGTCGGCCTTGTTGCGTTCCTCGACGACAAAGTAGATGTGCTGGATGTCGGCGTTAATCTGATTGGCTCCGGTGGAAAGGTGCACCATTTCCGGCGCCAGCTTCCGCGCCTCGGCCGAGCTGACGGTTTGTTCGGTGGCGGAAGCAAAAACCAGCTGGGGTTTTTGCGGAAGAGCCTCAAGTAATTCGCATACGGCCCCGAGGGAATCGCCAAACAGCATTCGGTCGGCTTCGTCGACGACCACCGTCCGGATGGCGGGCACCTTTAGCTTTTTCATGCGGATGAGTTCAAGGACTCGGCCGGTCGAACCGACGACGAGCTGGGGTTTCTTTTTTAGCTTTTCGAGCTGGCGCTTGGTGTTTGCCCCGCCAATGAGCAGGAGCGACTTGATCGGCAACCCGGAATTTTGCGCCAGCCGCAGCGCCTGCTGGTGGATTTGCGAGGCCAGTTCGTGGGTCGGCGCAAGGATAATGGCCTGCGCATTGGGAAGCGCCGGGTCGATTTTCCCGAAGATGGGCAACAGGTAGGCGAGCGTCTTGCCGGTTCCGGTCTCGGCGGAAACATAGGCGTCCTTGCCGTCGATCAATGCGGGGAGGGCTTCGATCTGGATCGGCATCGGCTGGGTGATCCCCTCTTTTTCCAAGGCATGGACAAGCGCATCCGATATTCCAAGATCTGTAAAATTCATAATTATTCCTGCTACGGGGATTGGCCGCAAAAGAGCGCAGGGAGCGCAAAAGGAGGGGTGAATAATTTGGCTAGCCCTTAAGATACTGCTTGAATTCCTCTGCTGGTTCCCTCTCGGAGAAAATGTAGAGCGTGACGCCATTCGGGTCGAGAACAGCGAAGCCGCGATCGCCCCACGGATGGTCTTCGATTGGCATGACGGGAGCGAGCCCCTCTCCGATGAGCCTTTCATATTCCGCGTCCACGTCTGCCACCGAGAAGTTGTAGATCAGTCCCGCCGGGTTGCAGGCGGGCGGCCCGGGCTCCCGCGGTTCCATGAACTGCAGTTCAGACGTCTCTTTCCCAATCTGCAGGTTCACGTACCACCCACAGTCAAAGGTGACCTTCGCGCCGAAGTGCTTCACGTAGAAATCCCGTGATTCCTCGACTTTCTCCGTGGCGATGCATGCGGACAATGTATTTGCGACCATATATCTTCTCCCTTCTTCAGGATTTTCCGCGAACGATCAGGCGGAGGCGGCGAGTTTTTCGGAGACGGCAACTTTGATCTCTGTGGCTTTCTGGAGGGTAAAGGTGAAGTCGACGTTTTCGGCGCCGAAGGCACGGCTAATGGATTCGAGCGTGGACTTGGCCGATTTCTGCACTTCGGATTGGATATTATCGATCAGCTCCAAGGCCTGCTTTTCGGCGTGGCCCTTCGCGGCATCAACCAGCTTGTTCTTGTCTTGCTCGGAGAAGCCTCCACCGAGGAATCCCTTGGTCAGATCCCCGATCAGCCACGGGAGGAACTTAGCCCCCTGCTCGTCGTAGAAGCGGATGTCGCGGATATGCACTTCGTAGTCGCACGGCGGCATGGTGATGGCGTAGGCCGATTCGCCGGTCTCCGCGATCTCGAAGAGCGAACTTTGGAGGTTGTAGCGGAAGTCGATTTCGAACTCGAAGATCATGGCCATCTTCTTGTTGCTCAGCACCCAACTGAGATAGCGCGCTCCAAATTCCCCCCAGGTGTGGTCGGTTTCGGTGACGATCTCCTTGGTCAGCACCTTGTAGACCGAGAGCTGGCCGATGGCGCGCAGGCGCTCGATGCTCGAAAAGATGCGGATCTCCCGGGCGGGCTTGTTCTTCTTCAACTTGAGCCAAAGCCACAGCCCACCGGCAACGACCAGCGCAACAACCATACCCATTAAGAAATCATTCATGTCAATCACCTCATTCGGCAAGAATGCTAGTCCGTCGCGCCGGGCAAGTACAGGCTATTTTATTCACCCCGCCGCACCTCGAAATCGACGACGAGCGGGAGGTGGTCGGAGAGTTGCACGTCCGGTATCCAGAATTTGTTCACCTGGATTTCGGGGCTGTGCAGAATAAAGTCGAGATGCTTCCTGGGGTTGTGGCTTGGATAGGAGGGCTGCATATCCTTATCGGCATTCTGGAGCCCGCTGGCGGACATCAGCAACTGGATCTCATCCTCGCCCATGAAGGCGTTGAAATCGCCGGCGAGGATGTAGGGGCGGTTGGTTTCCTTCACGAGATGGTAAAGGTGCAGGATCTGTTCTTGCCGCGCCTTGTAGGTGAGCGCGAGGTGGACGAGGAAAAAGGTGACGTGTTCGAGTTCAAGTTCGATGACGAGCTTTTTCATGCCGCGCTCGAAATAGTGGAACTTTTCGTTGTGAATCGCATCCTTGGCCAAAAAGGCATTGCCTTGCTTATTGTAGAGCGGTATGCGCTGCCACCGCGAGGTAGTGCCATACTTCGAACAGTAGCTATGGAAGTGTCCCAGCTCTTCAGCCATCTTCTCTGCCTGGTTTTTTTTTCCGGAGCGGTAGGAACCGTTGTCGACCTCGATCAATCCAATCACATCGGGGTCGAGGGGTCGGATGAATTCCGTGATTTCGTCCAAATGGTCGTGCGTGCGCCCAAGCATTCCGAGCAGCGGAACCTTGCTCTGGTTTCCGTGCGTGGCGTAGCAAATATTGTATAGAAGGAACCTCATTCCCCCAATCTACCCCCTCCGGGTCGAATAACAATACTTCCAACCCATTTTCTCTATCCATGTCCCGTCCATCCCGCTAGCATGGGGCGCATGGAACAAGGATTCTTCGATCTCACATTCTGGGTGGTGTTCAGCTCCGTGTTGCACATTGCGGCCTTCATCGGTGTCTGCCTGCACGCCCTGCAACGCCGCCGCAACGCCAGCGCCACGATTCTATGGATCTTTGTGGCTTGGTCGTTCCCGCTGTTCGGCCCCCTGCTCTACCTTGCATTCGGAGTCGACCGCGTCCCCAACAAGGGATTGAAAAAAAAGGCCACCAACCAACTGATGATGGTGCAGCGCAACGAGCGGCATCAGGACAGCAGCGCCTTCGTGGCATGGCACTACGACCACCGCACCGACCTCGATGCCATCGAATGCGGTTTTATCCGGCAGTTGAACCAATCGATCGACGGCCTCAACCCCGAACATCCCCTGCTTGACGGCAACCGGATCGAACCCCTGCTCTGCGGCGACCAAGCCTATCCCCTGATGATGCAGGCCATCCGTTCCGCCACCGACCACATCCACCTGCAAAGCTTCATCATCGCCCGCGACGAAACGGGGGTCGAATTCCTCGACGCGCTCAAGGCCAAGGCCGAGGAGGGCGTGAAGGTGCGGCTACTGTTTGACCGCTTCGGCTCCACCCATGCCTACTTTGGCGGCATGTTCCGGAAATACCGCAACATTCCCAACCTCGAAATCCAGGGATGGACGCAGGCCAACCCCTTCAAGCGCCAATTCCAGATCAACCTGCGCAACCACCGCAAGAATCTGGTGGTGGACGGAACAACAGCCTTTTTCGGCGGCGTGAACATCAGCAGCGAAAACAAAACCAGCGACGGGCACAACGCGATCCGCGACTACCACTTCAAGGTGGAGGGACCGCTGGTGCACGAGCTGCAATATTCCTTCCTGCGCGACTGGTTCTTCATGACCGAGGAGCCGATCGACTCGCTCCTTCGCCCCGAACACTTCCCCGAAATAAACCCCGTTGGCCCGGCCATGGCGCGCATCATCGACAGCGGCCCCTCCGCCCCTCCCGAAATGGTCGGCGAAGCCTTCTTCAACGCCATCGTCATGGCGCAAAGCCAGGTGCTCATCGTAACGCCCTACTTTGTTCCGACCATCGACATCCTCAAGGCGCTGCGCTCCGCCGCCCGGCGCGGCGTGGACGTGCGCATCATCGTTCCCGAGAAAAACAACCACCGCTATTCCGGCATGGCCACGAAAGCGCTCTACGAAGAGTTGCTCGATGCCGGTGCACGCATTTTCCACCGCAAGCCCCCCTTCATCCACGCCAAGGCCATGGTGGTCGACGACACCGTCGCGCTCGTCGGCTCCGCCAACCTCGATGTGCGCAGCCTGGAGCTCAACTACGAAACCACCATCCTTGTTTCCGACGAAACCACCGTCAACAAGCTCAAACGCATCGTCCACGAAGACATGGAGCAAAGCACCGAACTCAACCTCAACGAATGGTTGCAGCGACCCGCCATCCAGAAACTCGGGGAAAACCTCTGCTCCCTCATGACGCCGGTGCTGTGAGCGGGGGAGGACGAGGCGCGTTGCCAAACAATCACCGCACC
>DAOVNC010000107.1 GCA_030630445.1 Kiritimatiellales bacterium
ACGATGCGGGCTGGAACGACTATAATTTCTATGGAACCGCCAGCTATGAAATCATGGAAAACCTGACGGCGTCATTGAACCTGACCTACACCTTGGTTGAGGGTGGATCCATCGGCGACTCAGACACCTACGAAGCCAGCGAAAAGTTCTGGGGCGGCTTAAACATTGCCTACGACTTTTAATCGGGCCTGAACACCGAATGCAAACGCCCCGCATGACGGGGCGTTTTTTTTGGATGGATCGCGACTCCTGAAACCGCTAGATTCCGGAAAATACCAACTCATGGGTGAAATTATGAACGAACTACTGAACCTGCTGAAACAAAACGCGCTCGAATCGCCGGGAAACCTCGCCAAGCTACTGGGGATCTCTGTCGACGAAGTGAAAGCCCAGATTGCCGAGTATGAAAAAAGCGGCGTCATTCGCGCCTACCAGGCCGTCGTGAACGAGGAAAAGCTCGATGCCTCGCTGGTGACGACTGTAATTGAAGTCAAGGTCACCCCCGAGAGCGAAGGCGGTTTTGATCGTATTGCCGACCTCATCAGCCGCTTTCCCGAGGTCGAATCGGTCTACCTCATGTCCGGCACCTTCGACCTGCTGCTTTTCATCAAGGGCCGCACCATGCACGAGGCCGCCGGTTTCGTCAGCGAAAAGCTTGCCACCCTGCCGGGGGTCACCTCGACCGCCACGCACTTCATGATGAAAACCTACAAGCAAAACGGCATACTCATGCATACGGGGGAGGGCGATGAACGACTCAAAGTCTCTCCGTAGCCGCATTGCCCAAACCGTCCGCGACATTCCCCGCTCCGGCATCCGTGATTTCTTTGAAATCGTCAGCTCGCGCGAGGGCGTAATCAGTCTCGGTATCGGCGAGCCCGACTTCGTCACGCCCTGGCATATTCGCGAGGCCGCTGCGCTCGCGCTCGACCGCGGCGTCACCAGCTACACCTCCAACATGGGGCTATTGTCGCTCCGCCGGGGCATCTCGAAGTATGTCGAAAAGAAAACCGGCATCGCCTACAACCCCGAAGACGAAGTGCTCGTCACCGTTGGTGTCAGCGAAGGGCTCGACCTCGCCATCCGCGCGCTCATCGAACCCGGCGACGAAGTGCTCTACCACGAGCCCAGCTATGTCTCCTACAATCCGCTTATCGCCTTGGCCTACGGGGTGGCCGTCGCCGTCGAAACCCAAAAGGAAAATGGGTTCCGCCTCACGCGCGCCGAGCTGGAGAAAAAGGCAACGCCAAAAACCAAAGTCCTGCTGCTCAACTATCCCAACAACCCGACCGGTGCCGCTTTGTCGAAAGAGGATGTCGAGGAAATCGCCGCCTTCGCCATCGAGCGAGATCTGATCGTCTTTACCGACGAGATCTACGACGAGCTCACCTACGACCGCGAGCACTTCAGCATCATTTCCGTTCCGGGCATGCGGGAGCGCACCATCTACCTGCACGGCTTCTCCAAGGCCTGGGCCATGACCGGCTTCCGCATGGGGTTCACCTGCGCGCCCCCCGAACTCACCGAGGCCATGATGAAGATCCATCAATACTCCATGCTCTGCGCCCCCGTCCTCAGCCAGGAAGCGTCCATCGAAGCGCTCAAGCACGCCGAAAAAGACATTGCCTACATGAAGGCCGAATACAAAAAGCGCCGCAACTTTATCTATGCCTCCTTCAAGGAAATGGGCATCCCCTGCATCCGCCCCGAAGGCGCGTTCTACGCCTTCGCCGACATTAGCCAGTTCGGCATGACCGCCCATGAATTTTCGCTCAAGCTACTCGACGAGCAAAACGTCGCCTGCGTCCCCGGAACCGCCTTCGGCGCCTGCGGCGAAGGCTTCATCCGCTGCTCCTACGCCACCTCCCTTGACGAGATCAAAGAGGCCATGGTGCGCATCGCCCGCTTCATCGAAAAACTCTAAATACATACGGAGATAAGGCAGAATGATTACGTGGCAGAATAATTCCAATCTTCGGATGCCATGGAAAATTATTCTGCCACTAAATTATTCTGCCTAAACCATCATGTCCGAGAATGCCCGCGAGTTGATCGTTTTCCCGACGGAGCTGTCGCTGCGGCGGTTCCAGCAAAATGAAGCACTGAAAGATGGCTGGGTCGATGCATCGGGCCACACGACTTTCGCGCGGATTCGCAAGCTTTGCCTTCCCTACACCAAGCTAAAAAAGAAACAATTGGGCGCGGCGAAAGAGCTGCTTATGCGCAAGCAGGTCGTCGAAGTGGCCCGCGGACACTTTGCCGACGGCGGCCCGCTGGGCGAACTCTCCGAAGCGGCGTTGGCGGACGTTCTGCAAAAACTCGTCACAGAGCTCGCCTCGCTTCCCGAGGAGACCGGTCGGATCGTCGACTGGTTGCTCAGCCGTTCGCCAAAGCATAAGCTCTACCAGCTCGGCATGCTCTTTAGCGTCTGGCGCGCCACCCTCCAGCAGGAGGGATTCGCCGACCCGCTCGATATCAACATCGCCATCCTCAAACTGCTCAAGGGCAACCGTCGAAACTGGCCGCCGCTGATGCGCGATGCCAAAAAACTAACGTTCTGTTCCGTGCGCTGGTTCAACCCGTTCGAGGAATCGTGCGTCGCCGCGCTCAATCAAAAAATGAAGCTTCGCATCGAATCCGCGTTGCCGCCCGCCCATGCAGAAAAGGCCGGGGACCGGCTCGGCCAGTTGATCCGTTCCGAAATCATGGGCCAGCCTTGGGCCGTCTGGGCGGAGGATCTAGGCGACGCGCTGGCGGTCGACAGCCCCGACGTGCTGCAACTCGCCGACACCGACCGCATCTCCTTCTCCCGTTCTGCCGGCACCTATGGCGAGATCGAAGACCTTGCCCGGCGCATCTGCTGGAGCCTCGAAAAGATTCCGGCTAACCGCATTGCGCTCGTGGTTCCAAATGTTGGAAGCGTTCAGGATATTGTCCCGCACGTATTCGCCCGTTTCCAAATCCCATACTACTTCCGCCGCGGCCGCCCCGTGCTCTCGTCGCCCTGCGTCAAAGCCTTCCTCGCGTGGCTCGCCTTTCCATTAAGCGCCGCACGCGACGAACTCATCGACCTTGTCCGCAATCCTGCCATCCTTTTTGAAGGTCGCGAAGAGACCATTGAGGGTCTGCTCAAATTACCGCCGCGTCTCGACGCTGGGCAGACTGGAAAGTCTGCCCCACATGTGGAGCAGGCTTTCCAGCCTGCTCATTCCGGAAGCCAGGCAGCGGAAATCCTATCCGACCGCATCGTCGAGCCCGAAGACCATTTCAACACCGAATCCCTAGCGGCGGTGGCTACCGCGCTCGAAGGATTCGGCGAGCAGGAGATGCCCCTGCGCGAACTGATCGACCTCCTCGAAGAATTGCTGGAAGACGCCACCGTGCGCCCGCGCGACAGCCACGAGCAGGGCGTCTGGATTCTCAACCCGCACGATGCCGTCGGGCTCGATTTCGACCTCGTACTCTTTGCCGGCCTCAATGAAGGCGAATTCCCCGGTGTCCCGCAGCAGGATGCCCTCCTCAGCGACAAGGAACGCCGTTCGCTTTGGAAACACCTTGAAGAGCAGGGGCGGCGGTTGCCCAAGCTGGCGCTTCCTGCGGCGGGCGTTCTGTTCGAGCAGGAATCGGTACTGTTCCTCACCGCGCTCGGCATGGCGCGCGAGCAGCTCGTCCTCTCCTACCAAGCCGTCGACCAAGAGGGAAACGAGAAGGGCGCAGGCGAATACTACCGCAAGCTCTGGAACCTCGCGGGGTGGTGCGCGCGGGATATAATCGTTCTCAATCCCTACGACCAATGGCGCATTGAACAGCTTGGCGAAGAATCGGTTTTTTCCAGCCATTGGAATCGCCAGAAGGCTGCGGATCCGGAAGACCGGATTCCGATGCCGGGGGAATCGTTTCTGCCCATCATTCCGCTGCCGCTATGTCGGGCAAAGGACGAGGCTTTGCAAGCGGCTGTGCGGGAAGGGCAGGCTGGAAAGCCTGCCCCACATGTGGAGCAGGCTTTCCTGCCTGCTCAACCGGTGGAACGGCTTGTTGAAATGCTCAAGATCGAAGCGGAACGCACTGCGTTTCTCGAAACGCCCATCGGGGAGCGCGCAGATTCGGTCTATTGCGGCCATATTGCGTCGCTGAAGAAAAAGGTAGTGGAGTGGTTCGAGCAAAAAAAAGAGATTAGCCCAACGGCGCTGGAGACGCTGGCGCAGTGCCGCTATGTGTTTTTGCTGGAGCGGGTTTTCGGACTGCGCGATCCGCGTTTGGCGGACGACACCCCCGACCCGATGGATCGCGGCGGCCTGATCCATTCCATCCTACAGGAAATCTATTCGGCCATCGCCAACGGCGAAGCAGGAATCGACGCACCGCGCTATTGGGCGGTGAAAACAAGCGGAGGATGGATGAAGCGCACGACAGGCGGCACCGACGCCATTCCGCTGGCGACATTTGTTCCGGAATTCGGAAGTGAATACGAAGCATTTGCCCGAAGGATTGCGGGGCGGCGGATGGAGCAGACGTTGCTTGGCCATCCGGGAGTCTGGGCGGCGGAGCGCGAAAAGATTCTGGAAATGGTGCTTAATTTTGTGCGCTACGATGTGGAAACCTGCGCGACCGAAAACCGCTTTCCGGCGCTGTTCGAGCTAGTGTTTGGAAATGCTACAATTCACGGGCTGACCCCTGTTGGGGTGCGCGGGAAGATCGACCGGGTGGATCTGGTTTTTTCGGGAACGGGCACGCTGGAGCGGGTGCGGGTGCTGGACTACAAAGGGCCAAGCCGGGCGCGGGGAAAGATGGAGGACTATGTGGACGAGATTGTCCGCAATCTCGATTGCCAGTTGCCGGTCTATGCCTTTGCCGCGCAGCAATATTTCATGGGCGAAAGCAATACGCCGGTGGCCAATGCCATGACCGAGGCGGGCTACCTTTTCTACCAGCGCGATTTCAAGCAGATTGCCCGGACGTTGAAAAAATGCCTGATCCCCATGGACGAGCCGGGGATGGTCGAGGACTTCCTGGAGACGCTGTCCGAAAACATCCGGCGATTGAAAGCGGGCGATTTCGCTGTCGATCCGTTGGTCGCTGCGTATAATGACTACCAATCTGTGTGCCGCACCGAGGCGGTGGCACGGGAGGAGTTGGAATGAAACCGTGAGGCGTGAAAAGTGAGGCGTGATCCCTTGCGTATCACGCCTCACTCATCACGGATCAAAAAAAGGAGCAGGAAATGGAAATTAAACTAAACTTTTTCGGCGCGGCAAAGAATGTTACGGGGTCCTGCTATTTTGTCGAGGCCAACGGCGTTCGCCTGCTGGTGGATTGCGGGCTCTATCAGGAACGCGATCTGAAGCCGCGCAACTGGGCCGACTTTCCCGTGCCGCCGAGCACCATCGATGCGGTGCTGCTGACCCACGCGCACCTCGACCACTGCGGCCGTCTTCCGAAGTTGGTGAAGGAAGGCTTCAAGGGTAAAATCTATGCCACGTCGGCGACGGCGGAGATCGCCAGCATTATCATGCTCGACTCGGCGCACATCCAGGAAGAGGACATCAAGCACAAGTTGAAGCGCCACGAACGTTCCGGCAAGAAGAGCCCGTTCCCCTACGAGCCGCTCTACACCAAGGAGGATGCAGAAAAAACCATTACGATGTTTAGCAAGGTGGATTATGACGCCCCGGTGTCGGTGGGCGAGGGTATTACTGCCGAGTTTCGCGAAGCGGGTCATGTGTTTGGATCTTCGATGATTCGGTTGGCGGTCGAGCAGGGTGGCGAAACGCGCACAATCTTGTTTTCCGGCGATGTGGGACGGTGGGATCTGCCAATCATGCGCGACCCCAGCCAGTTCGAGCAGGCCGACTATGTGCTGATCGAGTCGACGTATGGCGACCGGATCCACGGCGAGGTGGCGAGTATTCCCGGCGAGCTGGAGCGGATCATCAACGAAACGCACCAGGCGGGCGGGAACATCATTATTCCAAGCTTCTCGCTGGAGCGTACGCAGGAGCTGCTCTACCACCTCAACAACCTGCTCAACGAAGAGCGCATCCCGAAGTTGGCGGCGTTTGTCGATAGCCCGATGGCGATCAAGATCACCGAGGTGTTCAAAAAGCATCCCGAGCTCTTCGACGAGGAAACCATGGCGCAGCTGAATGCCGGCGACCACCCGTGCGACTTCCCCGGGCTGACGATGTCGAAATCGGTGGACCAGTCGAAGGCGATCGCCAAGACGCCCGGCACCTCCATCATTATTGCGGGGTCGGGCATGTGTACCGGCGGCCGCGTGAAGCACCACCTCAAGGTCAACGTGGATCGCCCCGAAAGCACGATCCTGTTTGTGGGCTACCAGGCGTTCGGCACGCTGGGTCGGCATATTCTCGAAAAGCCCGAAACCATCCGCATCTTCGGCGAGGAGCACGAACTCAAGGCGCGGATCGAAAGGATCTCCGGCTTCTCGGCACATGCCGACAAGGAGGAATTGGTTCAATGGATCTCCTCGCTCAAAACCCCGCCGCGCAAGGTATTCATCACACACGGCGAAGAAAAAGCGGCGGAATCCTTCCAGGAATTCCTCTCCGAAAAAACCGGGTGGGAATGCGTCGTCCCCGAATACGAGCAGGAAGTGGTGCTCGACTGAGGGGCTAACAGTGCAGGTTCTGTGCAATGACAAATGAACCACGACAACACCATACGGTACCATCGGCGTACCTGCGTTCATTCTGTATGCCTGGTAGCGACAAGCTCTGCTGGTTGGACGTCCAGACCTTTGAATTGCATGAGCAAAAGCCCGAAAAGGTGATGCGCCGTAAGGACTACTACCGCCAACAACATGTTCCGAACGAGATCGATGAGTTTTGTTTTGAGAAGAAGCTGTCTGAGTTCTATGAAGCCCACATTGCAGATTGGATACACCGACTGATCCACGACGTGCATTCATTTACTCAAGATGGCATGCGTCAGTTCATCCACCATATTGAGCTCCAATATCTCCGTGTGCCAGCCCAGCATCAGCGGGCGATCGATGAGATCAAGCAGGTAGCAGAGAACATTCACATCGATGTGCCCGGTCTCCCAAAAGGTTTCGTTAAAGATAACTTTAAGGTCTCGGTTAAAGATTCGCACCGCTTTGCTTATATGCATGAGATGCTTTTAGACGGAATTATTCAAAAGTGTTTGTCCAGGATGGATTGGAATGTGCGCAAGGCAGCCGATGGAGTGCAGTTTTTGACGAGTGACAACCCGATCACCATCTTCAATCCTGGGGTGCTGGATCCATGCGACGCAAGAATTGAACAGATCGGTTCTATACTCATCTACCCATTGACCCCTTCTTGGTGTCTCTACCTGTCACATCCCGAGAACTCGGGAAATCCAAAACATCATCCGCTTCAATTGATTCCCCCAGAGCCTTGTCGCACCAATCACATTGCTCACAAGATCATGTCACCCGAGAATTGCCACTTTTGTAATTTCGTCATTGCGCGATCCGCAACGCGCGTTGTGGCCGCCATCAATAAAGGCGTTCTTCAGGATATTTATGAGAAATTAAGGACAGAGGAAGGAAGTTAAAATGAAAGCATTAAAGCTAAGAACTGCATTGTTATTTTTGGGTATTGTCTGCATTTCATCATGTTCGGATTTCAAGGGCGCAAATCCAGTTTTTAATCAAGAGGGGGTTTAATCAAGAGGGGGTTTAATTCCCCGACGCTTGCGTCGATTCAAATTTATAGGGAAACAACTTGATACCTCGTGGGCTTGCCCCGAGGAGCTTCATTGATTTGGTCAAATCCGCAAAGGGTGGCAATGCAGAGGCACAATATGAATTGGCGCTTCTGCTGAAAGGAGGTTGGCTTGGAGATACCTCAAACGATGACCGATTGGCTGAAAAGTGGTGCCAGAAAGCAGCCTCGCAAGGGAATGTCGATGCTCAATACACCCTTGGACGCCAGTTCAATTACCTAGGAATAATAGCAAACGACAAAGTTAAAGAAATGGCATTGAGACGAAAAGCGGGTTCTTGGCTAAAAAAAGCCGCAGAACAAGGACATGCTGCTGCCCAATGCGACTATGCTACAGGTGGTTATTCTAATGACAAAGAGGGTTGGTTGCGAAGATCAGCAGTGCAAGGTCATGCAGATGCATGTTACGAGATGTACTCGCGTGCTGTATGGGCGGTTCTAAAGGCAAATCCTGAATCAAATCCAGAAAGTCCCGATTATGTATTGGCACATGAAAAGGAATGCGAGGAGTGCAAAAAATGGAAGGAAAGATACGAATTAGCTAAAGTTAGCAAGCCATACACGGCAGAAGATAAGGTGTTGATCAAATGGCTTAAGAAGCTTGCCGTTCAGGGGCAAGAAGAGGCTGCTGCTGTCTTGGGGATTATATACTATGAACATGATAATCTCGAAGAAGCTGAAAAGTGGTGCCACCAAGCCGCAGAACTGGATTCAGTACGCGGGCAATATAGTCTCGGTAAGATCTACGAGAAACGAGGCGAAATGGCAGAGGCCATTAAATGGTTCTCCACGGCAGCGGAACAAGGGAAGTTCGAGGCTCAAATGGCTCTCGGAAGGATATATGGGGATTACTCAACACGTAACGATTCTCTTTGTTTCAAGTGGTATTTAGCCGCAGCAGAACAGGGTGGTTTTAGTGCACAAGCAAAAGTGGCAAACATGTACGTTGACGGGGTCGGGGTAGAGGCCGATGAACGAGAAGCTTTAAAATGGTTTGTTGTTAGGAGCAAAGATGATCCTGAACGCTGGGGGAAAGACGTCGAATCACTAATTCGTATGTATATTAACGGGAAAGGGATTCTTGAGGATCCTATTGAAGCGTGTTCGTGGTTCGTTGTTCTGAAGACTGTTCCTTTTAGAAAAATAGAAAGAGACGGCATGGAGTTTGGCTTCCAAGGATCTCCTTTTTACGAAAGCAGCATGTTGGAAGAGCAAATTTATTCGCTTGCTAAAAAAATGACTGCAGATCAATTCGATATGATCTATTCTAGAGCTATTCAGATATGTCTTGATGCATCCAAAAGGTCGTGTTGGATGAAAGAATACATCGAAGAATATAATATACGCTAAAACCTTCCAGTGATCTTGGGTGCAAAAAAAAAGCACGCAAGGTATTCGTCACCTACGGTGAGGAAGAAGTGGCCGAGGCCTTCTAGCCTGATCTATTCATAAACCCGATTTTGGAGCTTGTTTCTCTTCGGGGAGACGCTGTTGAGAGCGGATAGAGAGTCGTTCGGGGTGTTTTATGCCGTTTTTGACTGTTTTTGGACAGACCTCCCCCTTACCCCTGTA
>DAOVNC010000291.1 GCA_030630445.1 Kiritimatiellales bacterium
AGGGGAAGGTTGCGGCGAGCACGCAGCGTCAGGCGTTGAATGCGATTGTTTTTCTCTATCGGGAGGTGCTGGATGTTGATTTGGGGAAAATCGCGCCGATCCGGAGCAAGAAGCAGCGGAAACCTCCAACGGTTTTGACGCAGGAGGAAGTTCGACGGGTGCTGCGAAACATGGATGGAACGCATCGGTTGATGGCGCAGTTGCTTTATGGATGCGGCCTGCGGTTGATGGAGTGCATCCGGTTGCGGGTCCAGGATGTCGACTTGGGACAGGGGCGTGTATTCGTTCGGGGAGGAAAGGGAGGGAAGGATCGTACGGTGGTGTTGCCGGATGCGTTGCGGGTGACTCTGGCGGAACATGTGGGGAAGGTTCGGGATCTGCACGAGGCGGATTTGCGGGCGGGTTATGGAGAGGTCTATATTCCCGAGGCGCTGGCGCGGAAGTATCCGAATGCCTGCCGTGAAACCGGTTGGCAGTATGCCTTTCCCTCCAAGAGCCGATCTCTTGACCCCCGCTCTGGGAAAAAGATGCGGCATCATGTTTTGGAGTCGGGTCTGCAGAAGGCGGTCAAGGTGGCGGTACGTATGGTGGGGATCGCGAAGCGGGTGGGGTGCCACACGATGCGGCACAGCTATGCAACGCACCTGCTGGAAAACGGGATCAACATCCGCATGGTGCAGGAGCTGATGGGGCACAAGGATGTGAAGACGACGGAGATCTACACGCACGTGATGAACAAGGATCTGGATGCGGTGAAAAGCCCGCTGGATTTGCTTTGAGAGGGAGGAGGCGTGAAGCGCGAACCCGCTCGGCAGAGAAAGCGACGGGGACGTCGCCTCTACGAGGGAGGAGGGTTGTCGGGGTGGTTCTTAGAACCGCTTTCGGTGGAATGGCTCGGCGGACGGGGAGTGCTTCTGAGAAACACCGCTACACGTGCCGGAGATCCGGGCACTCCCCGGAAATTGAGTCGGTTGGGTTTTAGGATTCCGGTTTGGGCTGGTATTTCTCAATCTTTTTGCTGACAAAAAGGGGTCAAAAAAGGTGCCAGTCCTGAATGGCACTAAGTTAAGCCTCGTTAAACGGTAGTTCGGTAAAGTAGGACAGTGATGATCTGTCGTTCCTCCAGAATGGCTTCGCGCCAGCCTGTCTGTACGCGCAAAGCCGATCCACCACAGACAGGCTGGAAGCCTGTCCTGCTTTTGAAAAACACCACTTAACAACTACCGATTTCTCCATTAAAATCCCTTAACGCATTGCCATTCGGTTCAGAATGACCCCTTTCCCCTTTCTCATGGATGACTCGGTGGAGGAATGGCAGGAGGTGCAGGTTCGGCGCGCAGTGGAGCTTTATTTAAATGTTTTCCTCGGGAACGAGGCACGAGGAGCGAAGCAAGAGACATTAGGCTCTAGGCTTGAGGATGGAGCACGGATAATGGTAGACGGGGACCAGAAAGCTGCCGGAATCGCTTTCCCCGAACCCTGCGGCCGCATCATGGAACTGGCGGAGTTTTGATTTGTCGACAAGATGAAAGGGCGACCGGGCCATGTGTCCGGTTGAGGTTCACCCAGGCCGGGGCAAGGGAGAGCAGGTTGTGCAATGAACGAAATGGAGTTTGGCATGAAGTGGATGACTGTCTTGCAACACCTAATCTTGGGAGTAATGCTAATGTCCGGCATATCGGTTGGCGCGCGCGAGTTGGCGATACGTGTAAGTCCCGATGGAAACGATTCATGGATTGGGAGTGAAGGGAGGCCTTTGGCATCCTTGACGGGAGCGAGGAACTTTCTGCGCAAACAAACCGACCGCAAATCCTTTGATCGGATACGGGTGGTGATCGAAGGGGGGCTTTACCGAATGCCCCAACCGCTTATCCTCACACCGGAAGACAGTGGCCGTCCCGACTGCCCGATAATCTATGAAGCCGCGCCTGATGCAAAGCCTATCTTTTCGGGAGGCATTCCGGTCAACGTGCAAAACATGGGAGATCGATTCTGCCGAGGTGAACTGCCGAAGAAAATGAGGGTTGAACAGCTCTATGTGGACGGCATGCGGGCAACCCGGTCGCGCGAACCCGATACGGGTTTCTTCAAGATGCTAGGGGTAGGGCAGATCGTTCATGAACAGGGCAAAGGGCGAATTCCAAAGCGGGTAAGCCTGGAGCTGAAAGTCGATCCGACCGTAATGAACCTTTTGAAAGGATTGCCCCAGGAAACATTGCGCAAGGTCTTCCTTGTGGCGTTTCACCATTGGGACAATACGAAGCGGTTCGTTTCATCAATCGACACGGAAAATTCAACCATCATTCTCAAGGGGGAAGGGATGAAGCCGTGGAACCCGATGAAAAGGGGAACCCGTTTCTACTTGGAGAATATCCCCAACACGCTCACGAAAGCCAATGAGTGGTTTCGAGATTCGGAAAGAGGGATCGTTATTCGCTCGGATGCAAGGAAGTTGAGCGTTGTCGCGCCCGAAACGACCCACTTCATCAAGATCGAGGGTAGTCCCGAGACGGGTCGGTTCGTTGGGAACATAACGTTCAAGGGGCTGACTTTTATGCATGCCGCCTATCTCACGCCCAAGGAGGGGTTCAATCCAGCTCAAGCGGCCAACCCCATTGGTGCGTCTGTAATGGTTGACGGTGGACGCGCGATCACCTTCGAAGATTGCGAAATTTCGGCAACGGGGAATTATGGAATTTGGTTTCGCAAAGGGTGCAGTCATTGTCGTGTCCAAGCCTGCTTCCTGCACGATCTGGGCGCCGGAGGAATCCGTATTGGCGAAACAGTGATCCGTCCAGAGAAGGAACAACAGACGTTTGCCAACGTAATCGACAACTGCATCATTCATGATTGTGGAAACTTGTTTCCTTGTGCGGTTGGCATTTGGGTAGGCCACAGCTATGAAAACAGGATAAGCCACAATGATGTGGGCTACCTTTACTACAGCGCGATATCCGCGGGTTGGCAATGGGGCTACGGACCCTCTCTTTCCACGCGCAATGAATTCGTCTACAACCATCTTCATCATATCGGCCTTGGTTTGCTGAGCGACATGGGCGCGGTCTACACGCTCGGTCCGAGCGAAGGGACGGTGGTTGCCAACAACCTCATACATGACGTCCAGTCGTATGCCTACGGTGGCTGGGGTCTCTATACCGATGAGGGCAGTAGCGATATCGTCATGGAAAACAACCTGGTCTACAACACCAAGAGCGGTGGATTCCATCAGCATTACGGCAGGAACAACGTCATCCGAAACAATATCTTTGCCGGGAGCACGCTTCAGCAACTCCAAGTGACCCGAGCCGAAAGCCACCGGTCGTTTTCTTTCACCAACAACATCGTCACCATCACCAAGGGCCGGTTGTTTGCCGGCAAGTGGGATGAAGCGACGATCGACATGGACAAGAACTGCTACTGGGCGGCAAAGGGTGCCAATCTGGACTTTCTTGGTCGACCACTAAAGAAATGGCAGGAGCTAGGCCGCGACAAGAATTCAATCATCGCCGATCCGAAGTTCAAGAACCCGGAATCCGAAGATTTCTCCCTGACGGCCGATTCTCCCGCAATCGCCCTTGGTTTCAAACCCTTTGATTACAGAAAAGCCGGCGTCTATGGCGAATCAGGTTGGATCGAAAAAGCCAAGCACCTGAAAGTGGACAAATAGAATGACGCGAAGGAGTGCTTCGGTGCTGAATCGAGAGGGTGTCCGGGGTTGCCGTCTCCATTTCATTGTGACGGAACTACGTAGGCGATCCGTTCTATGTAGTTCACTCACAACGAAGTGGAGAGTGACAGGATGGAAAACATGACAAAACGAAAGGCATGGATCTCGCTGCTCTTGCTGATCCCCGCACCGTCGATCGGGGTGCTTTTCGGCATGATCCTTTTTCCGGATACCTCGCTGGGGAAGGGGGTGTTCATTTTTTCCAAGATTTGGATGCTGTTGCTTCCGGCGCTTTGGTTCTTTTTTGCCGAGGGCGGGACGTTCCCGCGCGGGTTAACGCGGGACGGCGGCTTTCGCATGGGGCTTTTGACAGGCATCGCCATTAGCGGTTTCGTGGTTGGTGCGGCCTGGCTGCTGGGCCGCACCTTGATCGACGGCGAATTTTTCAAGGAAACAATGGCGAATGTCGGGTTGGATCGCCGGGGGGTGTATATCGGCGCGGCGGTTTATTGGGTTTGCATAAACTCCATACTCGAAGAATATGTCTGGCGCTGGTTTACCGTCCGGCAGTTTGCAACGCTGCTCAAGCCGACGGCTGCCATTGTGGCCTCCGCGCTGGGCTTTACCCTCCATCACCTCTTGGCAATGCAGGTTTATTTCAGTTGGCCGGTCGCCATGCTCTGCTCGTTTTTCATCTTCGTTGGCGGCATGCTGTGGTCGTGGATGTTTATGCGCTACAACACCATTTGGCCCGGCTGGCTCTCGCACGCACTCGTCGACATTGCCGTTTTCGGGGCCGGCTATGTGCTGATTTTTTGTTGAGCCCATCTGCTTCTAATCATGTGGTAAAAAAAGATGTTGTTGTATGTAGGCCGGGTGCCTCTCCCATCTATTATACGCAAACTTCGACCCTCGGGGAAAATATGAAGGTTAACCCCTCGCATGGCGGGCAACGTTTCCCTCACCTTGTTCGGGTAAACGTTCTCTACACATAAACCAGCGGCCCAATGGTGTAGAGACCGCTTACCCAGAGCGAAGCGCGGGAAGCGGTGCCGGCAGC
>DAOVNC010000002.1 GCA_030630445.1 Kiritimatiellales bacterium
CATCGGCGGCCTGGTGGGTTTCGGGGAAGGCGCGTTTGCGCTCCTCGACGACGAGCGGCAGGCCGCGCTCGGCAAAGAAGTCGAACGTCTCCCGCACTGCAAAGCGCGAGAAAGGGGAAAAGAGAAACTTGGCGCCATCGCCGAAAGAAGAAAGGAAGGTGCGGGTGTCGAACTCCGCGTTGGTAATGTTGCAGCGCCCGCCGCCGGTCAGGTTCAGCTTTTCGCCAAACGTCCGGTTCTTTTCCACTAGCAGCACGCGGCGGCCATATTCCGCGGCATGCCCAGCCGCCATCATGCCCGCCGGTCCGCCACCCACAACAACTACATCGAAACGTTCCATGCGCGGGAATCTAGCAGATGGTTTCGCCGATGCAATTCATACGGCCATTCAGGTGTGCTTCTTCGCGTGGATTCGGCTAAGACACTCCAAATCGGGCACTGTTTTTCATATAGTATACGATATATTTTGCCTCAAAATTGGCCCTATTTCGGTGGTTTTATGTCGTATACGACATAATTTTGTGCGGCGTTTTTTATGGGGATACGCAAAAAAGGCACCCCTTTCGGAGTGCCTTTCCTATTAACCGATAACGATTAACTGCTAACTGCCGCTAGGCTCCGAGGCACTGTGCCATATCGGCCTCGACGGTGGTGGTGGGTGCAATGTTGAAGTTGTCAACGAGCACTTGCAGCACGGTCGGGGTGATGAAGGCCCGGCAGGGTCGGGCCGAGTTTGATATCCTTGATGCCCAGATGCAACAGGGACAGCAGGATGCAGACGGCTTTCTGCTCGTACGAGAGGTTCATTTTGGCATGAGGCACCCTCCATTCTAATCCGGACAGTTTAATTTACAATCTACCTTCCATAAATTTTATAAGTCTATTGACTATTGTTAGGGGGGGGGTAGCATCGCGTGCAGATGTAGGAGACTCCAGCTTTCACGGATGCTCGGATTGAAACTGAAAAGTTCAAGATACCTGAAATAAAAAATGGTGAAACTAATTAAATTAGGGAAGGAAATAGTATGGGAAAAACAATCATAATTCTATTAGCAAGCATGGTTGCCGGGGTTAGCTTGGAAAGTAGTGCCGCCTCCAATTGTGCCAGACATCCCTACCTCATGAAAGCGATCTATCAACGAGATTTATCCGATTCTGAAAAAGATGAAGAGCGCCTAAATGGAAATGGTTGGCCCTTTGACCATCATCATGATTTTGGAATTTTGGTTGAAAATGCAGATACTGATCCTCTGGCTGAGTGTGAGTTCACTATAGGATTATTTGCGGATAGCTTCTCGGAAGCTGCTGTTGGATTCTTGAACTATCTGGGTAGTGGTTTTGATGATATGGTTGGTTGGGTGGATGCTACTGTCAAGCCATCAAATGAAAGTAGAGGATATGTTCTTGAAGTTGAAATAATAGACGCTACTGATTATGGAAATTGGAGGGCGCAACTCGATCCAGGAAAGGGAAGTACCTTGTTGCTGGGCCCAAAACCAGATGGGTATCATTTGGCGCTACAGATGTGTCAACAGTATGCAGCCACACAATTCAACAGCATCTTTCCCGTTAAGGTTCACCAGTGATGAAAAAAATTATTATAATGTTTATTTTGGCGTCTGCTTTGCCGGTAACAGCCAACGATTCGGAGTCCGCAGCAGTTACCCTTTTTAAAGAAATAATGGAGATTAAAGATATTGATATAAACTCGCTTGACATAGAACTTCTTACGCAAGATCTATCCTTAAGTTCAAATTCGCCGGGAATATGCAGTGCGATTGTATATGCCTTGTACGGTTCAGCCAAACAAGGCTCATCGCTAGGGGTAGCCAAGGCAATAAATTATACTGACCGACTGCTCCCCGATGAAATTATTAAGAGCTCCAAGAAGTTTTTAATGGCAACAATAGAAGGACACACAAATCTTACCACAAGAACAATGTCGAACGTAGCTCTTGCCTTCTCCTTTCCTGGCGATGAAGAGGTTGCAGAGTGGCTCAGCACTCGGTATTTCTTCTCCGACATATCCGTTCGCGATAAGTCTGATATAATTCGGGCCATGGGGATAGGCGGATATAATACCTATAGTACAACTTTGGTTGTTAAGGATGGATTGTCGGGGGGTAGTGCGCATTTAGTGGGTAATGCTGCTACCTGTATACAACGAAATTTGGAGAAATATACATCCTTTCTTCCTGATTGTGCCGCGTCGTTTCTGACCTTGGAGAAACGCGAGCAAGCGGATCCAAAAAGTTTTACTGATTATTTCGGAAGTATACATAGATGCTATGCAAGCTTGGGCCAAACTATTTTAATGTATGGCGACGAAGCCCAGACCTATCTTCCCCTTTTTGAACGGCTCTTAGATCAGACTGATCATCCATATGTCAAAGAGATGGTCTATCAGTTAAAAATGACAAGGGAGGAGAAGGGAACTCCCTGAACTCCCTGAAGCATTCCTTTTGTCTCTGTGAATACCTGGAGGCATAAGCAAAAGGCGCCCCCCGTGAGGAGCGCCTTTCCTAATTAACCGATAACGATTAACTGCTAACTGCCGCTAGGCCCCGAGGCACTGTGCCATGTCGGCCTCGACGGTGGTGGTGGGTGCGATGTTGAAGTTGTCAACGAGCACTTGCAGCACGGTCGGGGTGATGAAGGCCGGCAGGGTCGGGCCGAGTTTGATATCCTTGATGCCCAGATGCAACAGGGACAGCAGGATGCAGACGGCTTTCTGCTCGTACCACGAGAGGATGAAGGACAGCGGCAGGTCGTTCACACCGCAGTCGAAAGCACCGGCAAGAGCCACGGCCACTTGGACGGCCGAGTAGGCATCGTTGCACTGGCCCATGTCGAGCAGGCGCGGAATACCGCCGATATCGCCAAACTCAAGCTTGTTGAAGCGGAACTTGCCGCAGGCCAGCGTCAGGATCACGCTGTCATTCGGCACGGCTTCGGCAAACTCGGTGAAGTAGTTGCGTCCCGACTTCGCGCCGTCGCACCCGCCGATCAGGAAGAAGTGCTTGAGATCGCCGCTCTTGACGGCCTCGATGATTTGCGGTGCCACGCCGAGTACGGCGTTGTGGCCAAAGCCGGTCAGGATGGTTTTTTCCTCTTCGGTTTCCGGGAACCCGTCGGCCGCCAAGGCCGCGTCGATGACGGGCGTGAAGTCGCCGTCGGAAATGTGCTGGACGTCCGGCCACCGTACGAGGCCGCAGGTGAAGATGCGTGCCTTGTAGTTTTCCTTCGGCTTCTGGATGCAGTTGGTGGTCATCAGGATCGAACCCGGGAAGGCTTCGAACTCAGAGCGCTGGTCCTGCCATGCGCCACCATAGTTGCCGACGAGGTGCGGATACTTTTTGAGTTCCGGATAGCCGTGGCAAGGAAGCATTTCGCCGTGGGTGTAGATGTTGATGCCTTTGCCTTCGGTCTGCTTGAGCAGCAGTTCGAGGTCTTTCAGGTCGTGGCCCGAAATAAGGATCGCCTTGCCTTGAACCGCCGCAATATTCACGGGGGTCGGGACGGGGTGGCCATAGGTGTCGGTGTTGGCGGCGTCGAGCAGTCCCATCACGGTCAGGTTGATCTCGCCGGTCTTCAGCGCGAGGGCAACGAGCTCGTCGACGGACGGCGCGGGGTTGAGCAGGAAGGCCATCGCCTCGTGGAAGAAGGCGAAGACGCTGTCGTCTTCCTTTTCGAGAATGAAGGCGTGGTCGGCATAGGCCGCGGTGCCTTTCAGGCCGTAGAGGATCAACTCTTGCAGGCCGGTAACATCCGGGCCGAGCGTGTCCATGCGGCTTTCGATGCCGACTTTTTCGCCTTGGGAAATCAGACCGTCGAGATCGCTAGGCAATTCCCAGTCGCCGCCCATCTCCTTCAGTACCTGTGCTCCGCGGCTGATGATGCCGGCCAGATCGTTGGGGTCGAAGTTGACGTTGGTGACGGTGGTGAAAAGACCTTCCATCACAAACAGGTCGGCCTCGCGGGTGGTGTTGCCGGCCTGGCGTGCTGCGTGTGCTTTTTCGGAAATCTTTTTGCACACCTGCATCAACAGGTCTTGCAGGGCCGCGGTTTCCGGATCTTTTCCGCATACGCCGAACGCGGTGCAACCCGTCGACTGGCTGGTTTGTTCGCACTGATAACAGAACATGCTCATTTTTATTCCTCGCTAGGTTAATTTTTAAACAATCCAATCTACAACTGTTGTAGACGATGCCGGGGATTATGCATAGCTCAGAATTTCAATCATTGATTTGAGTCAAGAACCCTGGATTTTATGGAAAAGGGTTTTACACCACCCATGGTTTCCGGTGCGGGAAGTCGAGCATGCGGTTGGCTTCGTCGTCCCCGATAAACCGTTCGGCCTTTGGATCCCACTTGAGTTTTCTGCCGAGCTTCATGGCAATGTGATGGATCACGCAGACGCTATTGGAGCGGTGCCCGGCTTCGACGGGGTTGCACGGATCCTTGCGGGTGCGCATGCTACGCAGGAAGTCGGCCTCGTGGTTTTTGCTTTCGTAGAGGTGGATTCCATCGTCGGGAATCTTTTCGCGGAAGATGGCGCGGTCGGGGGCCTTGAATCCGCCGCGATCCACCCAGATCCAGCCATCGGAGCCAATGAATTTCACGCCGGGATTTCCGTTATGCGAAACCATCTTGACGCCATTGGCATACATCGCTTCGGCTTGGTAGCCGACATGGACATCGAAGAGCCCGCGTTTGGGAAAGTCGGCGGTGGCTTTAATCTCCACCGGGCCGGAGGTGGTGTCGAGGCCAAGCCCCCACTGGGCAATATCGTACATGTGCGCGCCCCATCCAGTGATCATGCCGCGGCAGTACGCTTCGATCTGCAGCCAGCCGGGCCGCGAGAATCCTTTTTGCGGATGAACCCCTCGAACGGCATAGGGAACCTCTGGTGCTGGACCGATCCACATGTCGTAGTCGAGGTTGGTGGGTACGGGCGACTGCGCCGGATCGCCGGTGCCGTGGTCGGTCGGCACCACTACCTCGATCTCCTGGAGCTTTCCGATGAAGCCGTTGCGCACCAGTTCGCAGGTCTTGCGGAAATAGATGCTCGAACGCTGCTGCGCGCCGGTCTGCAAAATCACCTTGTTGCGCCGAACGGCCTCGACCAATTTCTGGCCCTCGACGATGGAATAGGTCAGCGGTTTCTGGAGGTAGATATCCTTTTTTGCGTTGGCCGCCGCAATGGCGTTGACGGCATGCTGATGATCCGGCGTGGCAATGATTACGCCGTCGATATCCGGCGAGGCCAGTAGCTTGCGGAAATCCTGGTAGACCTTGACGTCAACCGTTATGCCCTTGTCCGCATATTTCTTTTCCAAATCCTTTTTGGCCTGCTGGGCGCGGTTGAGGTCGACATCGCACACGGCCGTGATGCGGGCGTTGATGCCTTTGTCCGCCCCGCAGCTCACCATCGCAAACATATTGCTGCGTCCCATGCGCCCCGAGCCGATGCAACCAATGCGCAGCACCTGCTCCGCTCCCAGCACCCCCGAGGGAAGGATGAACGGTGCGGCGGCGACTCCGGCCGAAATGTTTAGGAACGTATTTCGTGAAAGCGTTGTGCTGTTTTTCATTCTATTTTTCATTCTCATACTCCTTCCATAGGCGTTTAGCCTGTTCTTTGCTGATTTTTCCATCATAGACAAACATGCGGTAGCGGCGGGTGTATTTTTTCCCCGGCTCGAATTTCCACGGTTTTTCCTGCACCGGATTAAGGTTAACGAATATTGCGCCATTGTGCTGCTGCTTGTCCCAAGTGCGCAGCATTTCCGGATGGTCGCGGTTGTCCGGATGCCCCATCAGCAGCACCCCGGCGGTTCCACCGTCCGGCGTGGCGCCCTGTATGCGCGTCCAGTCGGCGCGGGTGAAGTTTGCTGTGGACCGATCCTTGCCCTCACTGGTCAATATGGTGCTGGTGTCCTTGTTCCACGATGCCGCGCCACGGTAGCCAAATCCGCTGTAGCGATATGGGGAGACTTCCACCGGATGCTCCGTTGCGCAACGGTGGGTGATCTCTATATCAAGGTAGTAGCCATTGGCTGCCGATTTCTTGAAGCCGGTAATGCGCACGCTGGTTTCTTCGTTCAACACCACCAGCGGCCCACCGGGTGCGGTGCGGTCAATATAGTCACTTTCCGAAACGAACCCGTTGTCCAGTACCGTCGCCTGGCGTCCTTGGATCAGTCCTTTGCCCTTTTGCAACTCCCAGCAGACGATCTTGCGGCCATCCACCTCGATGTATTTCCACGGCCACCAAACCCCGAAATGATGCAAATGGTCCTTCGGCTGCAAATCCGTTACCGCAAAGCCCGACGGCGTTCTGAGCGGGTGGATGAAATTGCTGCCCTTGAACGCATCCCCGCCCTTCGGGTTTTGCATGGGCAAAACCTGATAGCCCAGCAATTCTTGTCCGTCGTGTCCGATGGTTAGCCGCTTCCCGTCGTTTTGAATCTCCAGTGCGGTTCCGGCCTGCACTGCGATGTGGGCGAGCAAAATGCCGGAAATTAAAACCGCTCGATTCAATGTCTTCATGCAAGCCTCTGTTTTCGGGACTGGGTCTCTATTTTATCGGGGAATCATCGCACGGCAGGTCCCCGAGCGCGTACTGGATGCCGTCGAGGACAAACTGAAGCATGGCGGCGGTTTCGTAGCTTTCGGGTTGGTGCGAAGGCCCGCAGTAGAAAACCCGGCCCTTGCCATATCCCTTGATCCATGCCACATAGCGGACCTCGCCCGCGACTTTGGGGTTTTTCCGGGTCTGTTCATCCAGCTTGCCCACATTCATTTCCAGAAGCGGGCGGAAGTTCTTTTTGGCATAGGCGTTCTTGAAGAGGTAGGGCTCGTCGTCGTGGATGAAACCCTTGCCGTGGAAGCCTGCCGCCAAGGGGTGGTCGGGGTCGACCAGGTCGAGCGTCACGCTTTGCCGTTTGGGGTGGAAATCAAAACTTCCACCCATCATTTCGCTGAATTCCGGCGAGTTGTTCTGGACGGCGATGGCGCCGTGCAGGGCGACCAGCCCTTTCCCGGTGCGCACAAAATCGAGCAGGCTCTGCTCCAGTTCCGCAGCCCGTTTGTTCCGTTCCACCTCCGGGGTATCGGCGAGCACGTCCAGAAACATATTGCGGTATTCCCTCTTCGGGCAGGTATTGTTCAGCACCACCGCATCGAACGTCTTGAGCTTTTCCGCCGAAAACATTTCGATATCGTTGCTCTCCACCACCGTGTACGCACCGGACTTGGTTCCCAGCACCTTGACCACTTCCGACGCGTGCGGAATCACTTTATGCTTAAATCCGGTGGCGAGGGAAAACAGTAGAATCCGCCGCGGTGCGCCGGGTTGGACCGTCGCCTTGGCCGGGGCCAGTTCCGTGATTTTTGCGACCCACTCCGGCGTCGGCGGAACGATATTATCCGAAGCGCCCGGTGCCGTTGTATATTCTTGTGCCGTCAAATTGATTGCCACTCCCATGCAGAGCAAGCCTGCCTGGATCCGGTTCGGTTTATTCATCCTGTTCCTCCCTATAAAAACGTCTTCATGTTAACAGACGCTTTTCCATTTTGAAACAGGACATTCAAAGGTTTGCAGTCCCGCCTTCAGGTGGGTTGCTGGTTGCTGAATAGGGCCCGATTCGCTCAATCGGAATAGGGTGCCAAGGAACGAGTTTTGTTTTGATCTCTTCCAGGGATTTACCATGGAACGTCTTGTCGCCATTGCGGTTGGAAAACGAAATGGCATGTCTGACATTGCCCATGACACCCGTGCCCAAGCGCAGGTTGTCGACGAGATAATTATGGTTGTCATTACCGTTGAGAAGATCCTTAACCATAGGATACTTTTTCTGCCAGGCTTCTGATTCCCAGGGGGTTTCCGCAAGCATTTTCTTGGAGTTGGAGTGCCCGGTGATGCATTGCTGCCAGTCTTTGCCTGTCGTGGATCGCCCGGTAAATGCTTTATGCCAGTCGATAATAATATTGCCTTCGACATAGTTATCGGTTCCCTGGTTGAACTGGACGGCTCCAAAGCCATGATCCGACCCTTTGCGGAAGATATTCTCACACACCATGAAGCCACTTATATAGTCGTCGTGACGAACGGCCGCCGCACCATAATGCTTGTCATTGTTGACGATTTGGTTGAAATCATTCCAGCGAATAATATTCCCGCGATACAGTGGATTCGCCCACATATCGATGGCGCCTTGGTCGCCGGATTCGTAGACACATCTATGGAAGTAGTTCAGTTCGATCAAAGCGTCGCAGGCTTCCACGCGAATGGCACTGCTCGGGATATCTACAAAGGAGTTGTATCGAACTTTCAAGCCCATCCCCTCAAGCAATACGGCCGGAGTATAGGTGCGGTCAATACGGGATAAGTTGGATATTCTACAGTTTTCAATAACGGAATTGCCGGGAATCAATTTCTTCCAATCACCCGCCAGAAGATCAATAGCTCCGCGCCCCATGCTGTTGATCTTGCAGGAATGCACGAGATGCCGTTTCCCACCATGGATTTGGATGCCCATACCGGAACAATCCTGGATATCCAATCCGCTCAGGAAAACATCAGACGTGTTTGCAATGATCAAAGCATCACCCCTCACATAGTTGATCTTCAGATTCCGAATATGAAGGTTGGAACATCCGGTTGCCGTGATTGGAGTGTTGTATGATGAAAGGATACACTTCGATGGGTCAAAATCATTTGGAGGCAGGTAGAAAATCAATCCTCTTTTTGCGTCAAGATACCATTCTCCAGGTTGGTCAATTTCGCATAGTGCGTTTACAACACACCCAATTCTCCTATTAAATCCATATCGGTTGACGGGAGGCACCAAGTTGATTTTCCCATTGGATTCAATCGATGCAACCTTTTCATACGCATCCGCCCAGTCGTTGCCCCAGTATCCATACAACCAAAGATTTTCCTCTTTGGCCCAATTATCGGATCGGGGATCCTTCTTCTTCTTCGGAACTTCATTTGCCGCAATTCGGATAAGTTTGTCGTTCGGCCAACGAGCCATGGTTTGAGGCTCACCGTTGTAAAAGAGTTCGGGGACATTAAAGGTTTTGAAGCGGGCATGTATGCCTTCGGCCCGTTTGCTGGAAAATCCGCCCAAAACAAGTTCGGCCATGTTTTTGATGCCGTGGTCTTTCAGGTTGCAGACCAAGACATCGCCACGGATCGAAGCGGGAAGACGGTTGAGAATTTCCTTTTCGGCAACCTTTTTCCACGTCTTCAACACCGTTCCTCCAGTCAGCGTGGCAGGTCTTGCAGGATTTTCTGAACGAATAACCAAGGGGCTGCCATTTGTTCCTGCATCATCCGCAGTTAGCTTAACCGTTTCTTTGACATGGTAGGTTCCCGTGGAAAGAATAATTTCAATAGCCCCCGGAGCCGCGGTCGTTCGGTGTTTCCGTGCTAGTTCAATTGCTTTCTTGAGTGTCCCGACGGGTTTGCTTTTTGTTCCCTCACCACCCACTGCTCCGGCTTTCACGTAAACAGACGCCTTCACCGGTCCAATGGCTGGAATTGCGGTTCGCTGAAGACCGGGATGCGGTTCTCCAGCGATAACGGCTCTCATTTCTTTTGCGGCGAGTGCCTGATGTTCCGGGATATAGTCCAGCGTATTCAATAGATCCAGAGTCTTTAGGCTGTCGGCATTATTGCCAACTGCCAGTTGTGCTTGCGCAAGTCGCATAATGAATAGGGAATGGAATGGCTTATGCGTTGGAGGGAGCGGGTTCACTAATTCCTTGTAGGGAGGTATCGCTTTCCCTGGAGAAGAGTTCTGCCATGCGGCATCAGCCTTGAGTAGTTTTGATTCAACACTTTCCGGCACCTCGGCCTGGGCGTATCCAAGCGGCAGACCTGTCATCATAATCAGGGATAATAGGAGCTGTTTCATCGGTAATTTTCTTTCGGTGAGTCCGTTGCGGATCTGTAGAGGCGGCTCTTAGAGCCGCTGGTGGTGGCTCGGAGCGTCTCTAAGAAACGCCGCTACAACTCTGAATTTTTGAACCCTTTATTTCACGGTCAAGAGGTCAAATTCCGACAGCGACGTCCACGGTCCATTGTGGGCGGAGAGGGCGACGAGCTTGACGTAGCGGCCCTTGGCGTTTTTCTCGAACCGGACCGTGCAGTCTTTCCGGCTGGCGGAAAGCTCGCCGCTCGAAACGGGCTTGCCCCAGTTGCGGCCGTCGGAACTCAGGTAGAGTTCGTAGTCTTTGATGGTTCCGTTGCTGCCGTCGGTGCGGGGGAGGGCGGTGAATCCGGCGATGGTGTAGGTGCGCGCCAGATCGATAACCAGTTCGTGCGGGTGCTCGGTTTCGTTGTCGCCCCAAGCCGTATGCCAGAGGGTGTTCGGCGATCCGTCGATGGCATTAGCTCCGCCTTCGTCGGGCTGTTCGCTGTCGGCCTTCACGATTTTCCAATCCCCTTTTCCCTGATCCACCCGATCCAGAGGCATCCATATCCGCTGGACGAGTACCGGTCCCGGCAGCAGATCGGGTGCAAAGGCGCGCGCCTTCAGTTCAAGGTTGGACCGGACGGCAATCGGGGTTTTGTAGAGCGGCGAGGAGGGCGTCACGGGGCTTCCGTCGGTGGTGTAGCGAATACGGACGTTGGCTCCCGGACTTGCGAGGTGCAGCGTGTTGCCATCCTGCCGGGTGGTGACTGCGGGAGCCACGATAATGCGGCTTGCCTGCTCACCCATGTCGTCCGTGTTCCCGCGCAACGGGCGCAGGCTGAATCCGAAGGAGACCGGTTCGGGATAGACCTTGTAGGTGTCCAGTACCCCGGGGCCGCACGAGCCGTTTCCAAGGCCGAGTTCCTGCTGGTTCAGACTCAGCACCACGTCGGGGCGCGGGGTCAGGTCGGTGGTGTGCCGGGCATCGTTAAGCTCGTTTTCGGTAAAGTGCAGCGCGGTGAAGGAGAGTGGGGCATCGCCCACGGCCAGCACGCCGTTCCCGCCATCATCGGTCAGCGCCACCCAGCGCGTTTCCCCGCGGTTGCCGCAATGCTGCGGGCGGACGTAGGGAACGTACAGTTCGGTGGCGGTGGTTTTATAGCGCCCGATCAAGGCACCGGCCAGTCGGTCGGGATAGTTCTCGAAGGGCCCGCGTCCAAACCACTCCACATTTTCAAGGCGTCCGTCGAGGTGCATCCCCATGCCGATTCGCGCGAGCACCGGCATGCCTGCGGCAGGGTCGATATTGTTTTGCACGTGGACCGTGCCGTCCGGGAAAATGGTGAACGTGGAGGAGACGGTGAAGCAGCGTTCGTTGCCTTTGCCCAGATACTCGTTGACGGACTTGACGGTAACCTGCTTTGAATCCTGCCCGACGGTGAGCGAGGTGTTGTTGACGCTGAGTTGGTTCAACCCTTTGTTGAACCAGCCGCGGGCGTTGTCGTTGTCGCCCCGCGCGCGGAAGGGGTTCAGCAGGGGGCCTTGTCCCGCGATGACGGGTTTGCCCCCGTAGCTTAGGGCGCTGATGGTTCCTGTTTTGCGGTCGAATGCAATTTCAACGTTCTTGCCGGAAACCGTGATCGCTTTCTGGGTTTTGTGCACGGTCAACTTGCCGTCGCCGGTTGCCATGGCGAGGGCTGGCCCGGAAGCGGGCAGCTTGAATTGGGCGGTGGCCAGCTCGTGGTTCGCCGGGATAAGCTCGGTGGCTTCCTTCTGCCGAACGGAAAGGTTTAGGAAATATTCCGCGCCGGGCAGGGGCGCAAAGGATTTGAACGGAACCGTCAGCATTTGTTCCGCACCGGGGGCAACATCGATACCGGAAAGTTCGCCTTCCTGATCCACGATGCCATTGCGTGTGACGTTCCAACGGATGTTGAATGCGGAGAGGTTGGTGAAGTGGAACTCGTTTTTAACCTGCACCTGTCCCTTTGCCAAATCCACTGGGCTGAATGCGACATATTGGTAGATGGTCTTCAGGGAGGTGAGTTTGGTGGAGGGGGTGCGGTCGGGGTAGAGCAGGCCGTTGATGCAGAAGTTGCCGGAGTTGGGCTTATCGCCATAGTCCCCGCCATAGGCAAAGAACTCGCGACCATCGTCGGTCTTTTTCAGCAGGCCTTGGTCGATCCAGTCCCAGACGCAGGCGCCGATGCAGCGGTCGTAGCGCTTGATCAGATCCCAATATTCCTGCGCATTGCCCATGGCGTTGCCCATGGAATGGATATATTCGCAGATGAAGTAGGGGCGCGCGCTATCTTTCTTTCCTTGCGCCTCAAGCCAGCCCACGGAGGGATACATGTTGCTGTCCACATCGGCGGGCCCCCATTCGGCTTCATAGTGGATGGGGCGCTCCGGTGAAATTTTGCGGATGGCGTCGGCCATGAGATAAAAGGCTTTTCCTTGGCCGGCCTCGTTGCCCAGCGACCAGAAAATGATGGACGGGTGGTTTTTGTCGCGCTCCGTCATGGAGACGGCGCGGTCGACGTGGGCGGCGAACCAGTTGGGCCGTTTGCCGAGGTGCTCGACTTCGTTGTTGTAGCATCCGTGCGATTCGACGTTGGTCTCGTCCATGAGGTAGATACCGTATTCATCGCACAGGTCGTACCAGCGCGGGTCGTTGGGATAGTGGCTGGTGCGCACGGTGTTGATGTTGTGCAGCTTCATTAGGCGGATGTCTTCGAGCATGTCTTCGACGGTTACCGCGCGGCCGTTCACGGCGTCGTGCTCGTGGCGGTTGGTTCCCTTGAAGGTGATGCTGCGCCCGTTGACGAGCACCTGCCCGGTCGGGCTGATTTCGATGCTCCGAAAACCGATTTTATCCGAGACGATCTCGGTGACCTCTCCCTTGGAATTCTTTAGCGTCAGAACCAGCGTGTAGAGGTTCGGGAATTCTGCCGACCATTTTTTCGGGGCGGTGACGGTGGTTTTGAATTCCATCTTGCTTTCAGCGCCGGCGGGAACAGAAATTTTCCCCCAAGACACGGCGGTGCCGGAGGCATCGAGCAGTTCGATCTCCAGCGTGCCGTCCGCCTTTTCGGCGGCTTGGTTGGCGATGGAAACCGACAGCTCCAGCAGGCCGTCTTTATAGTCCTTGTCCAGCGGGGTCCTCGCGTGGAAGTCGCGGATGCCCAGTGGCGCGCGGGAGAGCAGGTAGACCGGGCGGAAGATGCCGCTCAAGCGCCAGAAATCCTGGTCTTCAAGATAGGAGCCGTCCGACCAGCGGTAGACCTCCACGGCAATCTTGTTTTTGCCTGGCTTCAGGAACTTAGTGACATTGAATTCAGCGGGAGTGTAGCTACCTTGGCTGTAGCCCACCTTTTTGCCATTGATCCAAAGGTAGAACGCCGACTCCACGCCGTCGAAATGCAGGAGGGTTTCGCGCCCCTTCCAATCGGCCGGAACGCTGAAGGTGCGGATGTAGGAACCCACCGGATTGCGCAGCTCGTAGGCCAGCCAATCCTTGGGCGGCTCGCCCATGATGAACGGCGGGTTGCGCAGGAACGGGTAGGTGACGTTGGAGTAGAGCGGTGTGCCATGGCCTTGCAATTGCCAGTTGGAAGGAACGGGAATCAAATCCCACGAAGAGCAGTCGAAGTTTTCCTTGAAGAAATCCTTCGGTCGTTGGTCCGGCACCGGTACCCAGTGGAAGCGCCATGATCCATCGAGCGATTGGACGTAGGCCGACTTTTCGCGGTCGTCCGCCACTGCCTTTTGGCGGGATTTATAGGGAACGAACGTCGCGCGCGCGGGTTCCTTGCCGATGCTGAAAACCTCCGGGTTTTCCCAATCCTCGTTCGCGGAAATATTTGCGGCCAGCAGCCCCGTGCAGAGAGCCATTAATGTTGGTTTGTTCATATCGTTTTCCCCCTTGTTAAAAATAGAGTTGTCCATTCAAGACGCTTCCCTACGTTGAAACCGGACACTGTAGGCTCCCTTTTCCGAGGAGGCAAGCCCGTTGGTTTTTTCAAATCGTAGTGCGGATATCCGATCTGCGTTCCGCCAAGCAACGCCTTCTTTCCGAAATACCCGCAACGGATTTGCGAGCTATGATTTTGCCCCGGACTTGATTCGGTAGTGCCCCGTTATCGGGAAGTCAAAGAGGCGGTTCTCCTCTTTGGTGCCAGCTCCAATGTTGTGAATAACGAGGGGGATTCCGCTGGATGTTTTCTTGTTGCTCACGACCATGATGTGCGGCCTGCCGCCGACCGTGCAGGTAACTAGATCGCCCGGAAGGTCGTCTTCCGTCTTCTTGCCCGCATCGATGGAATAGCCGCTTCGCTCGAAATAGGTTTTCAGGTTGGGAACGCGGCGGGGTGCATGGGCGATCTGATTTTTTTGAGAAAAAATGTCAGGATGAGGAGGCGGGGGGAATGTACTTATATATGACGGTTCGATTTTATCGTTCCTCCGGTTTGCCTATGAACGTATCAAAACAAGGGAGTGAGATGAAAAAGTATGTACGTAGTTCAATTGCATTAGCCCTCGCTGTGGGCGCTTTTATTGCGACCAACAGCTATGCGGCCCTGAGTGTGACCAATGGCGGTTTTGGAACGGTCAACCGAAATGGAGGGATCGTGGACGGGGGCGGATGGTTCGAAAGCGGAACCGCAAACTGGGTCGAAGGAACTTGGACGAGTGCCTCCACCCCAAACCCTGACGATGGAGGAGATACCTTCCTGCTTCTGATGGATGGAGGCAGCGCGGCCATGGGCTATATCTACCAGAGTCTCGGTACGATCACGGCAGAGGAAATTGCTCTGGGATCACTGCCTGTCACTGCTGACTTTGCTGAAAAGAACGATGGATCAAGCAATGACGTTACATTCGATTTTTATGTCGGCGCATTCCCCGGAGCAGCGACCGGCGTCGATATCGATGCAAACCTTACCAGTTTTACCAACATTACTTTGGGTGCAGTTGCTCAGGGGTTGACACCCGAGGCCGGCGATACCTCCCGGACGAATCAGGTCGCGATTGGCAGCATTGACGTTAGCGGCTTGATCGTAGATGACGAAGTTTGGTTGCGCATCGCCGAATCCAGAGACCCCGCCTTTACCTCCGGCGACCTCATGTTGGATAACCTTTTCATCGGCGAATATGTGGAACCTCCGTTCGAACCGGCCACCAACAACCTCAGCTTCGAAAATCCGGATGTGGATCCCGGAGCGTACTCCAACGGATCCCCGCCGGAGTGGACTTTCAGTGGTGGCGGCGTCGAGCATGTTAATGATGACCGTTTTGGCGGCAACAACCCGCTTCCCGCTCCAGGAGATGGCGACCAAGTTGCTTATATTAACCTTGGCTTCGGCACAAACAACACCGCTTGGGCCACTTCGGGGGCTATTACCCAACTGGTCGAGAGAGCCAGCTATACCTTGACCGTTGCCATTGGAGAACGTGCTGATGGCGACAAGAGTCCTAATGGTAGTATTGGCCTGTGGGTGGGTGGAAATCCGGTGGGCACGTTCACCTCCTACGACGGCACGTCCCTTGCCGACGGTACTTTTACCGATATGGTTTATACCTATACCGCACCGGGTGCGGGCGATCCCCTGATTGGCCAAGACGTGCAGGTTCGGATGGAGTTTAGCTCCATCAACGATACCAATGCCCATCAGCAGGCGCAGTTTGACAATGTCCGCCTGGAAATTGTTGGTGCCGAAGCAATCCCGGCAACCATCATTTCCTTCACCCAAGAGGGCGATAACATGAGAATGGTTATCGATGCTCCGTCCGCAGCGAACAAATACTACCCCAAAGCCACCGCGAATCTCGTGATTCCGGATTGGGATGGCGTTCCCCACTCGGATGATGGCGTGAATCCCTTTGTGACCACCAACCTTTCCTATTCCACAGCGGATGGGACCGGGACCAACGAAGTGATTTATGTGCAAGCCGACGATGCCGCGAAATTCTTTGGCATCGGCGGAGAGTAAAATCGAATAAGAGGATACTGGGCTGGGAAAATGATTCGTTGCAGGTGCAACCTATCCGAAAGCTCGTTAACAAGAAGGAAGGAATACAAGATGAGAAGGAATACAATACATTCAGTCACGGCAGCTCTCGCTGTAAGCGTTCTGTTTGCGCTTAACAGCCACGCTACCTTGTCGGTAAGCAACGGAGGCTTCGGATCCAACAATCAGAACGGTGGCACCGTGGACGGAGGGCTATGGTTCGAAAGCGGAACCGCAAACTGGGTCGAAGGAAGTTGGACGAGTGCCGGCACTCCAAACCCTGACGACGGTAACGATACCATCCTGCTTCTGATGGATGGCGGCGGCGCGAGCATAGGCTACATCTACCAAAGCCTCGGCACGGTCGATGCGGCGGAAATTGCGCTGGGATCACTTCAGCTCACTTCCGATTTTGCTGAAAAAGCGGACGGAACAGGAGCCAATACTGCCGTGATCGACTTCTATGTCGGCTCCTTTACAGGAGGCAATGGAACAGACATCAACGCAAGCCTTAGTAGTGTACTTACCATCAATGCTACTGCCGCAGCCCAAGGCTTGTCTGTTGGCGGAGGAGTGAACGCTCGTAATAATGGCGTAGTTGTTGGTGCCCTCGACATCACTGGCCTGAATCCGGGAGACAACGTTTGGTTGCGCATCGGCGAATCCAGACCTGGTGGACAAACCAGCGGCGACCTCATGATGGACAACGTTACTGTTACCGCCATTCCTGAACCTGCCACGCTCGGCATGGTTGCGCTGTTTGGCGGCGGAATCCTGTTCATCCGTCGCAAGCTGATGATCTAGTTCATTCAACTAGTTCATCCAACGATTAGAATAACAGAGGAAACCCCGTCTCTTGGCGGGGTTTTTTTAACCGATTATGAAAAACATATTCTTGCTGACCCTCTTGACCGCCACTTCGCTTTCTGCGCAGACCGTGATCAACGTCGCCGATCATGGAGCCTTTCCAGACGACGGCGGTGCATATAGCGCCGACCACTCTGCGCGTGCTGGCGACGATACCCAGCCGTGCAAAGATGCGATCGCTGCGGCCAAAGCAGTCGGCGGCCCCGTCACCTTGCTGATTCCACCGGGTACGTATGATTTCTACCCCAATAATGCCACCTCGCGCATTTGCTTTACGAGCAATAGCACCGAGAGCTCCTCGGACGGCACCAAAACCATCGCGATTGACATTGTGGATGTCGATGATCTGACGATTTCCGGCATGGGCGCGACAATGATGATGCGTGGAAAGATGACCATGCTCGTCGCCGAGCAGTGCGACAACCTTACCCTTCAAGGGCTGACCTTCGATTTCAAACGCCCGACGATGTCGGAGATCACCTGTGTGGAAGTAGGAGGAAACTACTGGATCGGCGCTGTGCACCAGGACTCGGACTACGCGATTGTCGGTTCAACGATCAAATGGATCGGCGAAGGCTGGACCCTCTACCACAACATGACCCAGCACTACGATCCCGAGTCGGAAACCACATGGCGCGGAGGGGATCCCCTGTCGATCCTCACATCCATCCAGGACCAGGGGAACCGGCGCTTGCGTTTCAATGGAACGGCAAGTCTGGGCAATGCGGTGGTGGGACGCACCTACCAATTCCGCAACACGACCCGCAACGCCGTGGCCATGTGGTTCAACCACTGCACGGATGTTCTCATGCAGGATGTGACGGTGCGGGCGCTGCATGGCTTCGGCATTCTCGGCCAATTCTCCGAAAACATCACCATCGAACGCCTCAAGGTCGAACCCGATCCGGAGAGCGGCCGCACCAATGCCTCCGCGGCGGACGTTACCCATTTCTCGGGGTGCAAAGGACTCGTCCGCATCGTGGATAGCGTGCTGAGTGCCGCCCACGATGACGCCATGAACGTGCATGGCACCCACCTTGAGATTAAGGAGATGCCCGCCGCCAACCAGGCTCGGGTGCGGTTCGGGCAACACCAGTCGTGGGGGTTTCAAGCCTATTTTCCCGGGGATAATATTGAATTTATCGATGAGAGAACGCTACTACCCCATGGTAGTGCAATGGTGACGGCAGTGACCATGTTGGCGGATCCCAAGGAGCAATTGCTTTCTTTTGATCAGAATATCCCTGGCACGGTCGCGAACGGTGACGTCATCGAAGATGTGTCATGGACCCCTTCCGTAGAGCTTATCAATTGCGACATCAAGCAGATCCCGACACGCGGTATTTTGCTGACCACCCGCCGGCCGATCCTGATTCAAGGCAACCGCTTCTTCCGTACTCAAATGCACGCTATTTTAATCGAGGATGATGCGAACGGCTGGTTCGAGTCGGGGCGGGTGCTGGATCTTGCCGTACGTGGAAATGTCTTCTATGAATGCGGCGAACAGGTCATCAAGGTCGACCCGGTAAACAGTATTCACGCGGGCTCCGTGCACGAGAACCTTCGCTTTGAAGATAACGAGTTTGTGATGAAGGGCACCGGGGCCTTCCGGCTGGCATCTTGCGGAAACGTGACGATCCGCAACAATCACTTCCGGATGCGCAACGGCAGCTCGACTCCGGTGGAGAGCATGACGTCGCAAAGCAGTGTCGATGGCATCTCCTTCTCTGGAAACATCTCGGAACCGGCGAACAATCCCGCCATCGAGCCAGACAACGGTGACTTTGAACTCCCGGGCGTAGGTAGTACGGCAACGCAGGCGGGCGTGACCAACTGGCTTGTTTCGCCCGGAGGGGCAACGAAGGGCAGCACATTGACCGAAAGCGATAGCGCGGCCTCCTACACCGCATCGGATACCGCCTTCATTCCAATGGGCGGGGTGCTGGTGCAGCGGGTGGGCTACTATGATCCCGATCAGGGCTCAAGCCTGAACTGGTCGCTGCGACAGACGACGCAGGTCTCTCCTTCCGTAGGTTCCGGCGCGGTGCGGGTGGCGCTTTTTCAGGGAGACGCCCGCTTTCCCGAAGCGAACGAAGTAGACCCCGAAGCGGAAGGCCTTGAACAGATTGGAGCCGAGACCTTGAGCACCAGTCTGGGATCGTTGCGTCTTTCACGAGTGGTGCGCGGCAATATTCCCTTGGACGGGGTAGGGGCCGGGGCGGAACTCTGGATACGCATCGAGGCGGCGAACCAAAATGCCACCTTGGATGATGTTCAAATCAACACGGCGGACGCCCCCTATCAGCCAGGCTTTACCCAGTGGATCGCGGATGAAAACATTCCGGCGGGCTCCCACTCCCCGGACTCGGATCTCGACAACGACGAAGTGGCGCTATTGTTCGAATACGCGGTCGGGGGCCGGGATCCGCTTTTTCCGGAGCCGGAATCGGTGGTTGGGCTTGGAGATCTCCCGAACGGGGTGGGGTTTTTCTATTTACCATCCATCCGGGACGATGTGGAAATCCGGCCTGGATATCGAACCAACCTCGTGTCTGGTGGATGGTCGCTTCTGGAGGAATCAACCCCCGGATTTACCATAACGCCCGGGAGTCCCGTATCGATTGTTCCTGACCTCGCAGTATACAATCAGGTTTTTTGGAGGGCGGAAGCGACTCTGATTGACCCGCCCCCCGAACCGATCGACCCCTTGCAGGTCACCAATGGCGAGTTTGGAACCGTTAACGTCAACGCGACGTATGTGTCCGGTGGCGGATGGTTCGAAAGCTCATCGACTGCTTGGGTCGAAGGATCTTGGCCGGGGAGCACTGCCAGTGATACGCCAATGGTTCTCCTGATGGATAATCTGGGTGATGGATCCTATGTATACCAAAGCCTCGGCACCGTGGGTACAAATACAAACCTCACCATAATTGCAGATTTTATCGAAAAATTCGATGGGAACACCAACGATGCGCGGTTTGATATCTATTCAGGAAGCTTCGCCGGAGCCGCCGATGGGAATGACATCTCCTCTGCCGGACTTACCCTTGAAGGCACATATATTTTGAATGCCGCTCAACAGGGATTGACCGCAGCCGCCGGCAACAACAGCAAATCATACGCCGTCACGGTTGGCACTTTGGATATCTCCGGCCTCGCAGGCACTGAACTTTGGATTCGAATCACTGACGCGACGGATGGAAGTGATGATTCTGGAAGTGGCGGCGATTTAATGATCGATAATCTCCGTCTGGGGGCGACACCCTGATAAATAAGGAAGCTCTCGGAGAGCATGAATATCCACGATTATCAGTTTCGCCGGCGCCAATATTACAATCCAAGACTTTCCCTCGGAGAAATGATCGGATTGGCTGGAAGTATTTCCCCTCCTTTCCGTTTTTCTTTATTTTGACACACAAATGTGAAGGAATTTCATTCGTCGTCAAATAGATTGAAAACCGAGGGAAAACCATTCAATCTGCCTGAACTTCATGGATTGGTAGAAATAGCCAATGACGAAAAGGGAAACAACAGAACTTACACGATCCAACGGTCTTCCTCAAACGGAGCAGAGCTCTGTCATGGAGGAGTTGCCGGGAAGTGGAGATCGGGCCGTTTCCCTGGCTAGCAGTCTTGCCGTCGGCGGTGCCAGCAACGAAACCGTCGTATTTACTGAGTATTACCTGGAAACCCGCCCTTCTCTCCGAGCCTATCTCACCTCGTTTATTCACGACCATGCCGCGGTTGAAGACTGCCTTCAGGAAACGTGTTTGGTGCTTTGGAAGAAAAAAGAAGCCCATTGGACACTAGAGGATTTTCGCAAGGTGGCCTTTACGTGTGCTCGCTTCAAGGCACTGAGTTGGTTGAAAAAGAATAAGCCCGCCTCACACCTTTCGTTCTCTCCGGAGATTGCGCAAAAACTGGCACTCAAAGCGGCGGAGACGGTTGGGGCCGATGGAGACACGCAGTCCGAGCGTATGGAGGCTTTGCTGAAGTGTCTTGAAGCGCTTCCCGGGGAGCAGCGGCACCTTATCGAGGTGCGCTATGACCCTGCGGAATCAGAAGACCTTGTCCAGATGGCAAAAAAAAAGAACCGGACGCTTTCGGCCTTGTATAAACAACTCGAACGCACCCGCACTGCTCTTAGGAACTGTGTTAAAATGCAACTAACCCGGTGTAAGGCATGAAACAGGAAATTACCAAAAAACCCGAACTGCCACCCGATGAAGAACTCGCCATGCTGGTGGATGGCTTTCTTGATGGAAACTTGAGCGAAGCCCAGCGCGATGCATTGGAAAAGCGCCTCTTGTCGGACGAAAGGGACCAGGCGTATTATGCTGACAGAGTCCGGTTTCACGCTGAACTACAGGAAGTGATGCAACCCATTCGGGTTGAGGTGCTGCAGAAACGGCATCTGGTATTCGAGCGGAAACAAGGCTTGCCCCGTTTTATGGCCCGTATGAGCCAGGTAGTCCGAATAGGGAATCCGGTCTCTGGAAGCTTTCTTGAACTCCCGCCCGATCTCATTGAGCTGTCGACCTTGCGCCGCAGGTTGTGGATCATCGGCGGCGCATTGCTACTTCTGGTGCTTGGGCTTGTTGCTCTGGCCGTTTGGCAGGCGAAGCGGGCTGCGATTGTTGATCCTGTTATATTGGCACTGAAAAACGAGGGATTTGAACAGGTCGACTTGATTGATGACGAGGATGCCCTCAGCTATACGATCTTGAATTGGCAGGACTTCTTTCTTTCCCGGGATGTTAGCACGTGTGATCTTGCCCGTTTTTCCCAGGGACGTTATACCGCCCATTCTGGAAACAATGTGGCACAGATCCGACCTTTGGGCTACCTGACCCAGATCCTTCTCTACAGTGATGGGTCGCCATTGCTTGCCCAAAAGGGTCTGCACATACGCGTCAGGGGCTGGGCATTGATTGAAGGAGATAATAAGCGCGAAGTGCCGCTTCGTATTGACCTTCGGGTCGTCCAAGAGGTTAAACCCGAGATGAGGCAATACGAGCCGAGCCATGCAGAGGCCAGGCTTGGCGGGAAGGGGTGGCAGGAGTTTTGCGTTGACCTTCCATTGCCGACTGATTCGTTGGTGATGATTCCCAGCGATGTAGAACCGGGGGATACCAACCGCGCCCTGCTGGATGTCTCGGGCAAGGTGCTCAATCTATCGATTCATAATCGTCAAACACTCCCCCCGGTGATCTACTTGGATGATTTATCGATTGAAATAGTTTCTGAGGAGTCCGCTGAAAAACACTCTGAACCAGAATCGCCTACAGAATAGGGTTCTTCGGGTGTGCAGAAGCTCAGCTGAGTCGAGTATATGTCCCGTGTTATCGGAGTTGCGGGCGTGGTGGGACGGGGAACCTGTGCGATCCGATTCCAGCGATTTCATTGCCGAATCGAATAGGGGTGCATACTTTTGTTTTACGGACTCGGCACAGGTGCAAGTGATGACAATGGTGCGGTCGACGTCCTGAATAACATAGTGGAACAATGCAAGGGGCAATGTGTCCTTGTTTTCGCGGCGGGCAGCGATCCTGAATCCGGGCAGTCCGGATTTTGTTGCGAAGGGGCTTTGCCGAGCGACTTCATAGGTTCGGTGGTTTTTTCGGTTCGTTTCGACAATCTTTTCAACGACGCTGCCAGCTTGGCCGGGGGATTGCACGAAATCGACAAAGATGTTTGGCCGTGCGCCGAAATCTGGATCGGTCGAGGCAATGATGAAGTCGACCCCCGCCAGCTTGGTTCTGGACCAGTTGTCTGGGGTGACGAACGAGAACCCGCCTGCCGGTTGTAGGAGTCGGCCGGCCGGTACCGGTTTCCTTCCTCCGCATCCCGCCGCAACCATCAGAAGCAGAGCCAAGGCGGCAGAAATTATATTTCTCATTTCTTCATCTCCATCTTTCTTGCCGAAGGTATGCACCGTGCGCCCTTCCCTAAAACCCGCAACGGATTTGCGAACTGCGAGGCTTCTAGAGCTTTTGCCGAAATGCCGAGTGTTCTTCAATCCCTTTCCGGTATGGAATGACGAACCAAGTGTCGGTGAGGTTGAACACGATGATGGCGAACATGCCGCCGATGCCCGGCAACGTCAGCCGTGCGAGGTGGGTTGCCACGTTGCCTTCAGGAGTCTGCTTATGATTTGCACTGTGTATTTCTATTCATCCGCACCCACCTTGATATGGCGCTTGAGGAGGGCGGCGAAGGAGTCGGCCAAACTGTACATGAGCGGGACGAGGATGGTGGTAATGGGAACCTAAGCAAAAAAGGGAGGGGGAGGATCTAAATTATACGATTGACTAAAATTATACGCCTGTATAAAAAGTGGAATCAAGTTAGAGGAGAGTTAGTATGACTGAATATAAAAAAAGCCGCAAAACACGAGAGTTGTTGATCGATACGGTCGGCGAGCTGGCGGCGGATGTTGGGTTTGCGAATGTATCGATGCGGGCGGTGGCGGAGCGATCGGGCGAAAATCTGGGCAGTATCCATTATCATTTTGGCAGCAAGGATGCGCTCTTTGAGGAGGTGGTCAAAAGCGCCATTGCCGATTTCAAGGAGCAGCCTTCGTGGAGCGCTGCGGCTGGGTTGGAGGTGGCGGATGCCACTCCGGAAAAGCTTTCGCAGGTGATTCGGGAGATTGTTCATCAACAAATTTGCATGTTGTTCAATCCGGAAAAACCGCGATGGCATGCGCCGGTTATTTATCAACTTCTCCAGTATGAAGGTCCGCTATGCGAGTTGTTTGCGCGAGAGGTGTTGAACCCTGAAATTGCCGCAATGCGACGGTTGTTCAAGATCGTCAATCCCGAGATGGATGGTGACGAAATTCTGCTGCATACCCTGATCCTGAATATGCCGATTTTTTCGCACGCTAATTACATGACGACGATCCTGAAGTTGTTGAATACTTCGCAATATTCGGATGAATATTTGCAGCGGTTGGAGGATTTGCTGGTTCGCCAGACGCAGTTGCTGCTGGGGCTGCCGGTAGATGAAGAATTAAAAGGAACGATTTGATGAACAAGAAAAGGATAACGGCCATTGGAGGCGCCGGGCTGGCTGTTGTGTTGGTGGCGACAGGAGCCGTGGTTGGAGGAATGAAGAGGGCAAAGGCGACGCGCGATGCCGAGGCGAGGTTTGCCCTGCAACGGTCGGCGCGTCCGGTTGCGCTGGAACGGGTGACGGCGGTTCGTCTGGAACAAAAGCGGGGATATCCGGGCATTGTGCGGGCTTCCGAGGAATCTGCGTTGTCGTTTCGGGTGGGCGGCCCGCTGACGAAGGTGGACGTTGTGCCGGGTCGGCCCGTGCCCCAAGGAACCTTGCTGATGCAGATTGATCCGCGCGATTTCGAGGACCGGATCCGTGCGCTGGAGGCGCAGTTGGCGGGGGTGCAGGCTGTACAGAAAAATGCAAAGCAGGAGTATGACCGTGCCGCTGGGTTGTTCGATGAAAAGGTGATTTCCCAGACTGATTATGATCGGGCCAGCAGTGCTTTCGACTCGGCGGATGCGGCGGTTGAGACGCTGGATTCCCAGTTGCAGATTGCACGGCACAGCCTGAAAGACACCTCGTTGTTCGCACCCTATTCCGGCACGGTTTCCGAGCAGTTGGTTGAAAATCACGAAATGGTTAAATCGGGGGAGGTCGTGCTTGAATTTCATAATATCCAATGGCTGGAAGTGGCGGTGAGCGTGCCGGAAAACGAAATTGTTCGCCGGAATATGACTGGCGACAAAGCGGTGTGGGTTGGGTTTCCCGCCCTGCCCGGTAAAAAGATTGAAGCCAAGTTGAAGGAGTGGAGCTCTGCGGCCGATCCGATTACGCGCACGTATGCGGTGACGTTTGCCTTTGAGGCACCGGCGGACGTTAAGGTGCTGCCCGGAATGTCGGCCAAGGTGACTTGGACGGAAGAGCCACCTGCGGAAGCGCAGTTGACGGTTCCGGTTTCGGCGTTGAGTTCCGATGCGGAGGGACATTCCGACCTTTGGATCTATGAGGATGGCCATGCCGTGCGGCGGCGGGTTCGGACGGGTGCGCTGGCGGGGGCTTCCCGGGTGGTGGTGCTGGAGGGGCTGGCCGAAGGCGAGCAGGTGGTGGTGGCCGGGAACCGGCTGATCACAGAGGGGCAGGCGCTTCACTCCTCGCTTGAGCAAAAGGCCGACCGATGAATCCTGCAAATTTTGCGCTCAAGAATCGTACGGTGATGGTGGTGATGACCATCCTGCTTATAGGGGCCGGCTTCCTATCCTACCAGAAATTGGGCCGCCTAGAATATCCGGACTTTACCATCAAGACCGCGCTGGTGGTCACGCCGTATCCCGGTGCCATCCCGACGGAGGTGGAGGAGGAAGTGACCGACCCGATCGAGGAGGCCATTCAATCGATGGGGCAGCTGAAGGAGGTCTATTCGATTTCGCAGGAGGGGCTTTCCTTTGTGTTTGTGGAAATTCAGGATCGTTTTAAATCCAAAGAGATTCCGCAAATCTGGGACGAATTGCGCCGGAAGGTGAACGATGTTCAAGGGCAACTTCCGCCCGGGGCCGGCCCGACGATCGTGAATGATGATTTTGGCGATGTGTACGGGGTCTTTTTTGCGCTCACGGATGGGGGGCATTCCTATGCCGAACTCAAAGCGTACGCCGACGAACTCAAGACGGGGCTGCTGGCGTGCGACGATGTGGCCAAGGTTGGTTTCTGGGGGGTGCAGCAGGAGATGATTTATGTCGAGTTTGAACGCGCCCGTCTAACTGAGCTGGGGCTTTCGCCCGAAATGATTGCCGGAACCCTCCAGACCCAAAACGCGGTTGCGCCCAGTGGAAAGGTAGAGGTGGATGGCAACTACCTGCGGATTACCCCGACCGGCAGTTTGTCGAGCGAAGAGGCGATTTCAAATTTAATGGTGGGTCGTGCGGGTGGCTTGGTACGGCTGGGCGATGTGGCGACGGTCAGCCGAGGCTATTTGGAACCGCCGCGCAATAGGATGATCTTTAACGGCCAGCCTTCCTTGGGGATTGGCATCTCCACGGTGGCGGGCGGAAACGTGATTACCATGGGGAAGTCCGTTCGTGAAAAACTGGAGGAACTCGATTCCGACCGACCGTCCGGGATGGAGTTGCATTCCATTTACTACCAGAGCGAAATGGTCACCGAGTCGGTGAACGGTTTTATCCTCAACCTGTTGATGGCGGTGTTGATTGTTGTGGTTTTGCTGATGTTCTTTATGGGATGGCAGAGCGGGTTGCTGATCGGCGTGGTGCTGTTGCTGACCATTTGCGGAACCTTTGTCGGCATGCAGCTGCTGGATATTGATTTGCAGAAGGTCTCGCTGGGTGCGCTAATTCTGGCGCTCGGCATGCTGGTGGACAACGCTATTGTGGTGGCGGACGGAATCCTGGTTCGGGTGGAGCGCGGCGAGAGCCGCGAAGAGGCCGCCGCCGAAGTGGTTCGCGATACACAGTGGCCTTTGTTCGGTGCCACGCTGGTGGCCATTCTGGCCTTTTCCGCCATCGGGTTTGCTCCCGGCAAGGTTGGCGAATTTTGTATTTCCCTTTTTTCCGTAATGGCGCTTTCGCTTTCGATCAGCTGGGTGCTGGCCGTTACGGTGACGCCGTTGTTTTGCGTCTGGTTCCTCAAGATACCGGATGTCCATGGTGCCGACCCGTATGACAAGCCGATGTTTTGGAACTACCGCAGAATACTGCACATGGCAACGCACCATCGAATCATCACTATCGCGGTCACGGTGCTTCTGCTGCTTTCCGCGTTGTTCGGTTTCCGGTTCGTTCCGCAGTCGTTTTTCCCCGGCTCCACGAACCCGTATTTCTATATCGATTATTGGCGACCCAGCGGGACGCACATCGGCCAGACGGCGGCCGATCTGGAGAAGATAGATGCCTATGTACGGACGCTGGAGGGCGTGGAGAATATCAGCGGCTTTATCGGCGAGGGCGCCTTGCGGTTCGTGCTGACCTATAACTATGAAATCTCCAATTCCAGCTATGGACAGCTTCTAGTGGAGGTCGATGACTACCGCCGGATTCCCGAATACATGGATCAGGTCAATGCCTACCTAAAGGAAAACTATCCCGATGCCGAACCCTATTGCAGCAGGATGCCGACCGGCCCTTCGATGGCATTCTTGGTGGAGGCCCGCTTTACCGGTCCCGACAAGACGGTGCTAAAGCAGTTGGGCGACCGGGCGCTTGCGGTGATGCGCGCCGAACCCAATGCAAAGGATGTTCGTCTCGACTGGCGCCAGCAAGTTCAGGTGCTTCGACCCGGATTCTCGGAATCCCAGGCGCGGCGCAGCGGGGTCAGCCGGGCCGATCTTGCCCAGTCGCTTCAACTGAATTTCAACGGCGTTGCGGCGGGGCTATATCGCGAAGGCACGGAACTGATTTCCATCATGTTCCGTCCGCCGGAGGCCGAGCGGGCGACCGTCGATAATTTTGACGATGTCCAGGTTTGGAGTTCGCTTAATAAACGTTTCATCCCGATTCGCCAGGTGGTTTCCGGACTGGAGAGCGAGTGGGAGTGGCCTCTGGTTCCGAGGCGCGATCGGCTTAATTCCATCACGGCGCGTTGCAATCCCATTGTGGGGCTGGCCGATCCGCTACGCCTCAAAATCAAGAAACAGATCGAGGCGATCGGGCTGCCGCCGGGATACCGTTTTAAATGGGTCGGCGAATTCAAGGAGTCGGAGGAAGCGAAGGCACCCTTGAAAACTACATTTCCGATCTGTTTCCTCGGTATGTTTATCATCGTTGTGTGGTTGTTTAATTCGGTTCGCCGACCGCTGATCATCATCATGACCGTGCCGCTGTCCATTATCGGCGTAACGATGGCGCTTCTCTTGACCGGGCTCTCTTTCGGGTTTATGGCGATCCTTGGTTATCTCGGCCTCTCGGGCATGCTGATCAAGAACGCCATTGTGCTGATCGATCAGATCGAGATGGAACTCTCGCAGGGCAAGGCACCCTACAAGGCCATTCTCGACTCGTCGGTCAGCCGCATGCGCCCCGTACTGATGGCGGCGGGAACCACGATTCTCGGAATGGCGCCGCTCTTGCGCGATCCGCTCTATTCCGGCATGGCCGTCACCATTATGGGCGGGCTGTTTGCGGGCACGTTCCTCACGCTGCTGATCGTGCCGGTGGTCTACACCATGGTCTATCGCATCCCCGTCAAAGCCGAACATGTTTAAGGAAAAAACGATGAAAAAAAGCATGCTAGTCATTCTATTGATAGCCGTTTCGGCGCTTGGGCAAACAAACGAATTCATCCTGCCGGAAGGTTCGCTAACCCTTGCCGCCGCACGCCGAATCGCCCTCGAAAAGAACCCCGGCATAACCCGTGCGCTGAAGAATATCGATGCGTCGCAGGCCGTGTTGCGGCAAGCCCGTTCGTTCTGGTATCCCGGGGTCGCGGCCAACGCCGGATACAACCGAATGGATGTGGACATGCAGCCAGAGTGGGCACCCGACATGCGCTACAAAGATTCCTTCAACGACTATTCCGCCAGCATCCAGGCAAGCTGGCTCGTGTTCGATGGCTTTGCCCGCCGCGCCAACATCCTGGCCTCGAAACATGGCGTGGAACAATCAGAGCAACTCCACACCGAAGCGCAGCGCTTGCTGCTGGATGCCGTAACCGCCGCCTATGTGCAGGCGCAGCGCTCGCTTGAAGCCATGGCCATCGCCGCGCAGGACCTTTTGTTCAACCGGATGCTCGAAGGCGACTCCCAAAAACGCTACGCCGCAGGAACCATTCCCGAGGCCGACCTGTTGAACTTTTCCGTCCGCGCCCTGCGGGCCGAAACCGGGTTCATGCAAGCCGAACGGAACCATCAAATCGCCTGCACCGTGCTGGCGCAACTGATGGCCCTGCCCGATGCCGCGCTCCCACCCGATATGCGGCCCGCCCGATATGCCGGGATGGGCGAGGCCCTATTGCCCGAATATGAAACCGAGATGGAATATGCGCTCAAGCACCGGCCCGACCTCTTGGCGCTTAAAGCCGGTTGCCGTGCGTTGCAGCAACAAGTGCGCGCAAAAAAGGGGGCGTATGCCCCGCAGGTGGCGCTCGTGGCCGGGATCGATTTTTCGCGTCAAAACGATATGGCCTATGAACCCGGCATCGATAATCACAACAGCTACGTCGGAGTGGCCGCCTCGTGGGATCTGTTTTCCGGTGGCCGCCGTCCCGCGCAGGTGCGCGAAGCCGCCGCTCAGCTCGCTGCCTTGGAAGAAACCTACTCCGAAACCATCCTGCATATTCAATCCGGTATTCGCCAGGCATTGGAAACCGCGCGCGTCGCATTCGAAACCTATCGCCGCAACCAGCAGGCCCACGAACTTACCGTTCGCATCCGCGAAAGCGTCGAGAAATCATACAAGGCCGGGGCGGCCTCGCTCACCCGCCTGAACGAAGCGCAGACCGACCTCACCCGCTCCGCCGGAGCCGCCGCGCTCAGCCGGATCGAATACCTCCAAGCTCTGGAGCGCCTCGCCACCGAAACCGGGCGGATTCTGGAATAGAAAGCTTTGCATGGGGATATTATGATTCAAAAATCGAAGAAGCATAAAGCAGAACCAAGGGATTCCCTGATGCAAGAACTGGGCGAAGTTTTTTCCTCATTCGTGGAGGAATACTGGAAGCGAGGCCATGACGAGATAAATTCCTCCTCCATATCACAGCCACAATTCCAAACCTTGGAACATGTGTATCGACAAAATGAATGCGCCATGCAGGACTTGGCTGAAGCCCTTGGGAAATCGCCTTCAACCATGACGGGTCAAGTCGATAGACTGGTTCGGCGAGGTCTGCTTGCGCGTCAGTACAATGAAGACGACAGAAGAACAGTGTTCGTAACGATTACACCAACAGGGCAACAAATCCTTCGTGATCTGGTCGCTCGCCGCAAGAAGATTCTCTCCGCACTGTTTGAAATACTCGACCCAAGGGAGCAGGATACCTACCTGAAGGCCACGGAGAAACTGGTTGCCCATCTTTTCGCGCTTCGGAAGCGTGCAGGTGACAAGAAGGGAGACTGATACATGGCAGTGGAGATGAGTATAAGCCGCGACGAATTGTCCTGAGCAGCACGGGGAATCCCCGAGGTTGGCGTGGTGGCGATCAAGACGGAACGTGCGGTATTGACCACGGAGATATTTTTCAAAGGGGCGACAATAAAATGAATACAACCATCCATCGGTTATGCGCGGCAATGCTCTTTGTTTTCTTGTTCGCAGGAAACCATGTTCTTGCGGTCGAGCACAATATGCCCGAGCCAAAAAACGGACGGCTTCAGCTGTCGTTGAATCATTGCGTTCAACTCGCGTTGGACCAGAATCTGGATGTTCAGCTTGCTGTCGAGCGATTGGCAGAGGCGGATACGAAAATCAGACAGGCCCGAGCCGCCATGCTCCCCATTCTTAGCGCCGAAGGCACCTACACCCGTTTGGATGAGGAGCTTGCCTTTGCCATGGGACCGCAATCCTTGACCTTTATGGAGAGCGACATCTACATGGCGGGCCTCGTGGTTCGTCAGCCGCTCTTTGCTGGTGGGCGGATTAACGCTGGACGCAAGGCGGCGAAGTATTCCCGGGAGGCGTACGCCAGTGAGAAGCGGAGTGTGGAGGATGAAACTGTTTTTCAGGTGACCCGCGCGTATTGGGCCGCGCAGATAGCTGCTTCCGCTCAGCACGTTGCGGCGGAGGCCGTTGCATTGCTGTATGCGCACGAGCGGGATGTCAGCTCACTTGTAGAGCAAGGGGAAGTGGCGGAGCTTGACCTGCTCCGCACGCGCACGGAACGCGCAAACGCGCAAAAGCAGCTAAACGTGGCCGGCAATGCGGCAGAATTGGCACAATCGGCTTTGAAAAATCTACTGGCCATCGACCTCGACCAACTTCTAATGCTGACAGACCACTTGGAGATGCCGTCTCGACGACCAGGTACCGACCTTTGCACTCTGACGCAACAGGCGCTTGCGCAGCGTGATGAACTTCACACGCTTGATTTCCTGATTGCCGCGACCGGGCAGTCGCTCAAAGCGGCAAAGGGTGAATACGCGCCGTCCATCGCCATCGAGGGACGCTACGGGTACATCCAGGGGGATGTTCGCGACCTGGAAGGCGGTGAACACTGGACGATTGGCGTGGGGGCTGAACTCCCAATATGGAATTGGGGGCGAATCAGGGCCAAGGTGGGACAAGCAAACTCACAACTCGCACAGGTGAGGACGTTGCGCAGGAAAACGGCGGATGGCATCCGTCTGGAAGTTCACAAAGCACTACTCGACATAGAAACAGCGGCGAAGAATATCGAAGCGGCCGAGATGGCTCTGGGATCAGCGAAAGAGGCGTACCGCCAGGCAAGAGTTGGCTATCAGGCCGGAGAGGGAACGAATACGGATGTGCTGGATGCGCGAACGGCGCTGAGCCGTGCGGAGATGAATCATAGCCGTGCGCTTTTTGCCTACAACGTCGCATTGGCGGCACTGCGCCGGGCGACAGGCACGGATGCCGGCGAAATGAAGAACTTTGGAAAGGAGTTGGACGAATGAAAAAGTCAGGTAGATATGTTGTGATCGCGGTTGTTCTGGTGGCCATTGGGCTAGTCGTTTTCCTGTTGGTGAAACAACGGGCAAACAGAAGCACTGGCGAGAAGACGGTGCAAGATGCAATCCCGGTCGAGACAGTCCTCGTTGCGGAGCGGGAATTCAGGGATGAAATCCATGCGGTCGCTACCCTCAAGGCGCAGGAAGTCAGTCCGTTGAGTTCTAAAGTGCCGGGCAACGTGGCCACGGTGCTTGTCGATATTGGTACTCGCGTGAAGTCCGGCGACATCCTGCTCGAACTGGACGATACAAATTTCGATTTGGGAGCGAAACAGGCCGAAGCGAATTTCCAACAGGCGGACAGGCAATACGAACGCGCCTGTGCCTTGTTGGCGGAGAAAGTAATTCCCCAAAGCCGGTACGATGCCGCGGAAGCGGCGTACGCCATTGCACGCGAGGCCTTGGCAATGGCAAGGGAGCATTTGAGAAATACGAAGATACGCGCGCCCATTGACGGCGTGGTGGTGGAGAGGAATGTGGAGGTAGGGCAGGCTGTGGCTCCGGGGGCACAGGTCTTGCGCATTGTGAATCAGTCCTCAATGAAGATTGATGTTGATTTGCCCGAGAAGGACTTCGGGCGGGTGAGTCCGAACCTGTCCGCCATTATCTCTGTGGATGCTTTTCAGGAAGAGGTGTTCCACGGACAAATCGCGCTGATCAATCCAATGATAAGCCCGAAGACGCGCACTTTCCGTGTGAGAATCGAAATCCCCAACCCAAGCGGAACATTGGCAGACGGGATGTTTGTCAGAGTCTGTTTGGTTGCCGGGAAAAAAAACGCGATGGCTGTTTCCCGGGATGCGTTGCAACGGCTGCCCGGAAGCGGGACGTACTATGTTTTCGTCGTGGATGGAGAGAAAGCCGTGAAACGTACCATCAAGACCGGCGTTATAATGGATGACTACGCGGAGATTGTGGATGGGCTGTCCGAGGGTGAAAATGTCGTAGCGAGCGGGGCCGGTCGTTTGCGCTCCGGCACCGCGGTTGTGGTTTCGAAAAGCGCGGAGGGCGCTGAATATGTCGGTGAAGGAGGAACTGCGAAATGAAACTTCCGGAAATTGCCGTCAGTCGGCCCGTTACCACGGTCATGGTGTTCGCCGTGATCGCCTTGTTGGGCGCTGTGTCGTTTTCCAAGCTCAATCTGGATATGCTACCGGACATTGAACCTCCGGCAGTCAGCGTAATCACAACCTATCCGGGAGCGTCCGCAGCGGATGTGGAATCCGAAGTCACCAAATATCTGGA
>DAOVNC010000129.1 GCA_030630445.1 Kiritimatiellales bacterium
CTCTACATTGCGCAGGAAGTCAGCGCGCGCCACCTGCCGCGGGTCCTACTCGCCGATGAGGTGGGGCTGGGGAAGACGATCGAAGCGTGTCTGATTCTGCATCGGCTGATGGTCTGCGGGTTGGTTCAGCGGGTCTTAATCCTCGTTCCGCACGTGCTGGTTCACCAGTGGTTCGTTGAATTGCTGCGGCGTTTCAATCTCTCGTTCAGCATATTCAACGAGGATCGCTGCGGGGCCATTGAAGCCAGCGATCCGGGCACGAACCCTTTCCTCGACGACCAGCTTGTGTTGGCCAGCGTCGAGTTCCTCTCGGAAAATCCGGAGCGCGCCGCCCAGGCCTTCGCTAGCGATTGGGATCTGCTGATTGTCGACGAAGCCCATCATCTCCATTGGTCGCCTGAACAAACCAGCCCCGAATACGATGTCGTCGAGCGCCTTGCCCGCAACACGCCACGGCTCTTGCTGCTCACGGCCAGCCCCGAACAGATGGGGCTCGAAAGCCACTTTGCGCGCTTGCGGTTACTCGATCCCCATCGCTATCCCGATTTTTCCGCGTATCAAACCGAACATGATCGCTACGCGGATGTTGCCGCCGACATCGGGCGGCGGCTGGAGTCGATCAGCGAGCAGGAGCTGGCCGAGGCGCTGGATCGTCATGGCCCGGGGCGCGTCATTTTCCGCAACACCCGCTCGCGCATGAGCGGGTTTCCCAAGCGCCACCCCCATCCCGTGCCGCTGCAGCTTCCGAAAGGTGCCGCGTTGCTGGGCGGTGACGACCCGCGCATCAGCTGGCTGGTCGCCTTCCTGCTTAATCATCCCAAGGAGAAGGTTCTGGTCATCTGCCGAACGCGTACCGAGGTCGCTGCGGTGGTCAAAGCCGTCCGGACCGGCGCGGGGGTGGATGTGGCCCATTTCCACGAACAGATGCCGCTGGTACAATGCGACCGGCAGGCCGCCTGGTTCGCGGAACCGGATGGCGCCCGCATTATGGTGGTTTCGGAAATGGGGGGCGAAGGCCGCAACTTCCAGTTTGCCTCGCACCTCGTCCTGATTGACCTGCCGCGCGACCCGGAACTACTGGAGCAGCGCATCGGTAGACTCGACCGGATCGGTCAGCGCGGCGATGTCCACATCCACGTGCCCTATCTGCTGGGAACGAAAGAGGAACAGGTCGTGCGGTGGATGCATGAAGGGCTCAATGCCTTTGCCGAACCGGTCGTCGGAGGCTTTGAGTTGCTCGAACGCTTCGATGCGCAGTTGCATGAGGTCACCGATGCGGTCATCACCGAGACCCAAGTCTTCTATAAGAAGCTCCGCGCGCAAATAACCGAGGGGCGTGACCGCTTGTTGGAGCTCTCCTCCTTCCGCCCCGACATCGGCGATGCCGTCGCGCGGCAGATCAACGAAATCGAGCGGTCGCCCGCTCTGAAGGACTATCTACTTTGGATCTTCGAACATTACGGCGTGCACGCTGAGCCGCTCAATGAAACTAGCTACCATATTCGCCCCGACCAAATGTTCGACGACTGGTTTCCGTTGAAGGCCGAAGGCATCCGGATCACCTTTAATCGGGACGAAGCACTGACCCGCCCCGACACCACGCTGATGAGCTGGGACCACCCGATGGTCACCGGCGCTGGCGAACTGATTCTCGGGTCCGAGCGAGGCCGCTGTGCCATGGCCGTGGATCCGGATCAGGACAGCCCGCTGAAACTCCAGGCCATCTATGTGCTGGAAACGGTGGCACCACCGGGACTCAACGCCGACCGCTTCCTGCCCCCCACCCCGGTCAGCGTCACGGTCGACCATGCGGGCAATGCCGTTGACGGAGCCGTGGCGCTGGACCTGAAAGACGGCGAACCTTGGAAATTGCTGGAGCATGAGTCGATCCGCCAGCAGCTGATCCCCGCGATGATTGAGGCCACGCGCCCACTCGCGGAGCAGGCCGCCCAATCCGCCATTGCCGACGCGCGCCGTTGCATGCTGGAAACATTGGGATCAGACTTCAAGCGGCTCGAATATCTCAAGCAGGTCAACGACAACATACGCGAAGAAGAACTCGCCCACGCACGCGATGCCATCACCGAGCTCGACGAGAAACTAGCCGCCGCCCGCCTGCGCCTCGACGCGATCCGCGTCATCAGTGCCAGCTAGAGCAATTCACGGTTGTGACGCCGCACGGAACTGTTTCGTAGAGCCGGAGGCAGCCTGCTTGAAGAGCGGGAGCGACCAAAGGAAGCGTCAACCGACGTCCTCGTCGCTTGCCCGCACACAGAGAACGCGACGGGGACGTCGCGTCTACGACATTTCATTCGTGAATTGCTCTAGGGGACGACAGGCATCAGGCAAAAACTGCGCCACAAACTACTCGATGGGTTCGATGCCTTCCTCGCGCTGATCATAAAATTGCCGTCCTCCAGATACGGTGGGCTTGACCTATTCCAAAAGCCTGCTATCTTTTAATTCGTTATTTGGCGAAGTATAGGATTGGCATGGACAAGTTTATTGAAACGACTAAAGCGATTTCGGATCCGAACCGGGTGCGGGCGTTGATGGCGCTGCGGGGCAGGGAGCTGTGCGTGTGCCGAATTATCGAATTGCTGCAACTGGCGCCGTCGACGGTGTCGAAGCATTTGACGATTCTGAAGCAGGCGGGGTTGATCGAAGGACGCAAGGAGGGGCGCTGGATGCACTACCGCCTGCCCGACGACAAAAATTCCAAGGCGTGGAAAACGCTGGACTGGGTTTTTAAGTCCCTGGAAAATTCGCCGGAGATCAAGACGGATAATAAGCGGATCACAGCGATTATCGGCACGGACATCGCGGAACTGACTCGGATCTACAAGAAGTAGGGGGATAGACATGAAACGCATTTTGACCCTTATAACCGTATTGGCCGCCATCGTCGGCGTGATTGTCCTGAAGAAGGGCCAGCAGGAAGCGACCTCTCCCCTGCCCTCCCATACGCCTGGCATGCCGCGCCTGCTGGATCTTGGATCGAAGAGTTGTACCGCCTGCACGATGCTTGAACCCGTGCTGGAGGAGCTGAGGTCAAACCATGTCGGGCGTCTTCAAGTCGACTTTATCGACGTGTGGGAACACGAACAGGTCGCCACGGACTATGGCGTCGAAATCATTCCCGTGCAGATCTTCTTCGATGCGAGCGGCAAGGAACTGTATCGCCACCAAGGATTTATTTCCGTTCAGGATATCGAAGCCAAGTTTGCAGAAGTGGGGATTGATCTAACGCGCCACTTAACGACGGATTATGAACCACGAAACACACGAAGTACACGAAAGCAGGCAGAATGATTTGAACCGCTTCGCTATTTGCTTTGCAAATTATCAATCGCGTTGCTCATGGGTGGCAAAATAATTTAAAACTTAGTCGCAAGAAAAAATTATTCTGCCCCAAATACTGGAAAGTACGAGATAAAGGAAAGAACTAAATGCTGAATGAGCTGTTCCAGACCTTGAACCATGCGATGACCGCGTCGCCGACAACGGCACTCTCGGCGGCGTTCGCATGGGGTATTTGCAGTGTGGTGCTCAGCCCCTGCCATCTGGCCAGCATTCCGCTGTTGATCGCCTATGTGAACGACCAGGACGTGAAAAACGCCCGCCACGCCGCCGGACTTTCGACGCTCTTCGCCCTCGGCATTCTTGCCACCATGGCGGTGATTGGCATCGCGACCGCAATGGCGGGCCGCATGACCGGCGATACCGGAGCCATTGGCGGCTATGTGATGAGTGTTGTGTTTATCCTGATCGGCCTGCACCTGATGGATGTGATTTCCATTCCATGGTTTGGCACCGAGAAGGAAAAAGTCCACCGCAAGGGAATATGGGGCGCGTTGTTGCTCGGGCTGCTGTTCGGCATTGCATCGGGGCCGTGCACCTTCGCGTTTCTGGCGCCTGTGCTGGCGGTGGTTTTCAATAGCGCATCCGACAACGCGACATTCGGTTTCTTGATGCTGGCACTGTATGGGCTGGGTCATTGCTCCGTGTTGATCCTTGCCGGAACCTCGGTCGAACGGGCCAAGCATTTTGCCGACTGGAACCGCGAAACCAAAACCGCCCGGCGCGTCAAGGCCGCCATCGGCATCCTGCTGATTCTGGCCGGGCTCTACTTTCTATACAAAACGGTTTAAAGGATCCTGCGATGTTCCGATGGTTGGATAATCTGGTGGTTAAACTGGTCGAAAACATCTTCGGCCTTTCGGTTGAAACGCAGCTCGGCAGCAGTGTGCATTTCTTTTTCTACGACGTGGTCAAAATATTGATCCTGCTGTCGCTGATGATCTTCGCGATCTCCTATCTGCGCAGCTATTTCCAGCCGCAGAAAACCAAGGCGATGCTGGAAAAAATTCATGGGATTCGGGCCCATGTGGCCGCTTCGCTGCTGGGGATCATCACGCCGTTTTGCTCGTGTTCGTCGGTCCCGATCTTTATCGGATTCATCGAGGCGGGCATTCCGCTGGGCGTTACCTTTTCGTTCCTCGTTACCTCGCCAATCGTCAACGAAGCGGCGTTCGCCATCCTGCTGGCGGCATTCGGGTGGAAGGTGGCTTTCACCTATGCGACCATGGGCGTGCTCATCGGCGTGGTGAGCGGAATAATTATCGGAAAATTCAAACCCGAAGCCCATCTGGAAGAAGAAGCGTTCAAGGGCGAAGCGTTCAATAAGCTCAAGCCGGACATGACCCAGAGGGAGCGGTTGGCCTATGCCGCCGAGCACGTGGCCGACATTCTCAAACGCATCTGGATCTACCTGCTCATCGGGATTGGAATCGGCGCGGCCATCCACGGCTGGGCCCCCGAAGAGATCCTCGCGAAATATGCCGGAAGCGACAATCCACTCAGCGTCGTCGTCGCCGTGCTCTGCGGCATCCCGCTCTATTCCAACGCGCTCGGCACCATCCCGATCGCCGAAGCACTGATCGGCAAAGGCGTCGGGCTCGGCACCGCGCTGGCCTTCATGATGGCCGTCACTGCCCTTTCCTTCCCGGAGATGGTTTTGCTACGCAAAGTGATGAAGCCGCGCCTGATCGCCATCTTCGTCGCCACCGCCGCCATCGGCATCCTGATTGTCGGATGGATGTTCAATTTTTTGTTCTAACAGCCCCTGACCCTGAGTCCGCCGATCTGGGTTTCCCGCAGATCAACCTGGCTTCTGCGGATTAAAGTTAACAGGACATTCCCCATTTTTTGATGCCCGATTTGTGTAAGCCTTTGAGGGATCGGTACAAACCGCTTCCCTAAAGTGGAATGGTCTCCTTTAATACCGATTGTTAACTCCACATTACCAACCGAAGGAGACCGGAATGAACCGTACGCAGACCGCACTTAAAATCCGAGACCAGTTTGATGGATTTATGGGGATAGTCTCTCCCCATTTTTCAAAGCCGATCTCTAAGTTCCTCAAACAGATGGTATTCGGACTCCAGTCGGCGAAGGATATTAAGCTGAGCAATGTGGCCCGGGCGCTTGATGAATCCATTGCGCTGAAGAAAACCGAGGAGCGCCTGTCGCGGAACCTCAAGGCGGAAGGGCTCGATGGGAAACTCAACACGATAATCGCCGAAGAAGGGGCTTCAAGAATCGGCAAGGATACGCTGATCATCGTCGACCCAACCGACATCCGAAAGGAATACGCCGAGAAAATGCCGTACCTCGCCACCATCCGTGACGGAAGTTCAGGGGAACTTGCCACGGGATATTCCGGTTGCATGGCGGTGGCCTGTGAACCGCGCCGCCGCACAATGACCCCGCTCCATCTTCGACTATGGTCGTCCGAAGCCCCTGATTTCGTTAGCGAGAACCACCAGGTGCTCGAAGTCATGCGCACCCTCCACGAGGCTGCCAGCGGACGGGGCATTTTCGTTTATGACCGCGGTGGCGACCGCAAAACCATTATGCACAAGCTGCTCGACTGGGGCGCGAGGATGGTCATCCGGCAGGTGGGCAACCGCCATGTCGTTTTCAACGGCAAGCTTCGCGAAGAACTCGAGGTCGCAGAGGGTTGCGCAATGAAATACGCAGAAACCATCGTGAAAGAAACCCGTAAAGGCGAAAAAGTCTACCACTTGGAGTTCGGCGTGCGCCGAGTGAAGCTGCCCAGTCGCGATGAGCAGATGGCCCTTGTCGTGGTCAGGGGGTTCGGCAGGAAACCGTTGATGCTACTCACCAATGTCGAAGTGAAAAGCAGCCGGAAATCCATATGGCGCATTGTGGAGGCCTACATCTCCCGCTGGCTCGTCGAGGAGGCCATTCGTTTCATGAAACAGGCTTACAACCTCGAAGACATCCGCCTGCTCGACTGGCAGCGGCTCAAGAATATGATGGGTATCCTGCTTGTCGCCCTCTACTTCCTGAGCGTTCATCTTGGAACGGGATTGAGGCTCGAAATCCTTGCCGGGCACATCGTGGCGGCATCCAAGCGCTTCTATGGAGTCACTGAGTTCTGCTACTACGCTCTGGCCGACGGCATCGGGGCGTTACTCTCGCGCATCAGCCCGAAAAAGGGGGAACCACCGCCCAAAGAAAGCCCGCAAGACCTACTGCCAGGATTTAGCTGAAAAAAATGGGGAATGTCCTGTTAAAGTTAAGGGTCGTCCGCAAAATCTATGGGTACATCGCAGGGGAATACAACCGCCCCGAAGTATCGGGGTTTCCGACAGATGGGCGCGGATTGCTCGGATAAATGAAGGAATGGATACAATCGGGCTTTAAATCAGGGGTTGTTTTTCTGTATCAAAATATCATCTGGCTCTGAAGTACTGGTTTTGCATGAATATTCCCACTATTCGCGCCCATCCGCGCCATCCGCGGTCAAATTGCCTTGATGTTGCCCACGAATTCGGCGGAAGAGCTAAAGTTAAAGCATTCAAAGGTTTCCATGACATGGACAGGAGCCATTAAGTACGTTGGATCATCTTCGGCATCTTATGCGTCTCCCTTATCACTGGATGGCTTGAGTTTCTTAATATCGTTCTCTAACTCCAGCAGGCTTGCTTCATGCTCAGATTCCCGCTCTTGCTCTCTGTATTTTCCGTATTCCAACGCCGACTTATCCAATGCCATCTGATGGCTGATCTTTCCGGCATGATCCAACAGCTCACGACCATTTACCCGGAGAATCAAATCAAGTCGCTCCATCCAGCCGTTCATATACATGGGAGTCTGTTGAAGGGCCATCGTCTCCGCAAAAGCCAGATATTGTTCCACCAAAAGGCCAAGCAGTTTTATTTCATCTCCATTCAGATAATTTTTCGCGACACTCGTATCACTCTTACGAACCGAACTGTCCGACGTTTTATCAAACGACTGCATCCCCATCAGGGGCAATGCCGCATCCGTCCGCCGATAGACCAGCTCCGCCGCCGTCTGCTCACTAATCGCCCATAGCAACTTGTTCTGAATGGTTTTGAAAAACAGAACCGTCTTTTCATTCTGCGGGTCGTAGTCAATGCTGGTCGTGTAGATATCCTTGATCTTCTGGTAGAAAAAACGCTCCGAAAGACGAATCTCGCGAATCCGCTCCTGAAGCTCCGAAAAATAGTTCATCGACTGCCCGCTCTTGAACCGCGCATCGTTCAGCGCAAAGCCCTTTACGATATATTCCTTCAGTCGCTTCGTTGCCCAGATCCGGAACTGAGTTCCCTGTTGAGATCTCACGCGATATCCAACCGAGATGATCACATCCAGATTGTAAAAATTAACATCTTTACTCTGTGTTTTTCCTTCTATTGCTCCGTGCCGAGTGGTTGTCCGGAATTTCCGGACAACCACTTTCTCATCCAACTCACCTTCATTGAAAACATTGCGAATATGCTCCGAAACCGTTTTTTTGCTCTTGCCAAACAGCTCCGCCAAATGCGCCTGCGTCAGCCAGACCGTCTCATCCTCCAACCGCACATCCAGACTGATTTCCCCGGCGGAGTTCTGATAGATCAAGATTTCGGAATTGCTCGTCATTCTTCATTCTCCAGCATGCGTTTTACTTAGTCAGTTACTTGGTCGCTCACTTGATCGGTCTGTATCGTCTCCGTCAACGTGTATGGTGGTATGCATTCGTTTTCACTCATTTCCTACGAATTCATCGGCTAATACTCTGACCCCTGCGCAAAGATGGTAACATCAAATCCTCGCCCACCAGAACCAAGCTCAAGCATCTGCCCCTTCAAGGAATTAATCCGAGGATCTTCCTCAAGTTGACGAACCACCTCTTTACCTTCATCTGTATTAAAAACAATATGGTAATATTGATTGTTTAGACGAAAAACAGGTCCCTTGATGATGGAAAAATCTTCCGGTTTATATTTCGGAAGCCCCGCTTTCCCTCTAGGGGCATCAAAACTTCGCAAAAAGTCTCCTAGGAGCTCTTTGTCGACACATGGGTTATCGATCGTTACCAATTCTATGATACCCTGCTGCGCTTCAGGACTTAGCTTCTCTAATATCTTTTCCATCATAAATTTTACACCTCAACGAAGCTGGAAGCATCGTCTACATTTTTTGCGTTCCCTGCGCTCTTTTGCGGCTAATCAAATTCGCGTCCATTGGCGTTTATTAGCGGTTTCAAACCAACTGCTCCTTCGCGGTCATCTCCTCATACAGCTTAAACAAATGCTCCAGGCGTTCTTCGTCGGAGGTGAAGGGTTTGGTGCGGTAACAGCCCCACCCACAAAACAAAGCGCATAACCTAAGAATGGTTCGAGATTTTACCCGCAACCCCAAGAGGAAAC
>DAOVNC010000326.1 GCA_030630445.1 Kiritimatiellales bacterium
CCCCTGTGGCAGGTATTTCCGTGGGTCTCTTTACCGACGAGAAAGGTGCCTCCATTCAGGTCATCGACATCCTCGGTGTGGAAGATCACTGCGGCGACATGGACTTCAAGGTGGTTGGAACCCGCAAGGGAATCACCGGATTCCAGGTCGACCTCAAGGTGCACGGCCTAAACTGGGACCAAGTGACCGAGGCGTTCGAGATTGCCCGCAAAGGCCGCAACGACATCCTCGACCACATGGAAGGCGTACTCGCGGAGCCGCGCGCCGAGCTGGCCGCATCCGCGCCGCGCATTACCACCATCAAGATCGATCCCGAAAAGATCGGCGCATTGATCGGGCCGGGCGGAAAGAATATCCGCGCGATCACCGACGGTACCGGCGCACAGATCGATATCGAAGAGGATGGCACCGTCAATATCTTCGCGGTCGATGCCGAGGCAATGGATGCCGCGGTTCGCGGCGTGAACGCCTGCACGGCCGAGATCGAGATTGGCACGACCTACGAAGGCAAGGTTATCACCGTCAAGGACTTCGGTGCATTCGTCGAGTGCATGCCGGGCAAAGAAGGTCTCGTACACATTTCCGAGATGGCCAATGAACGGATCGACAGCGTCGATTCAGTCTGCAAGCCCGGCGATGCCATGCGCGTGAAATGCATTGACATCGACAACCAGGGCCGCGTACGCCTCAGCCGCAAGGCTGTGCTGAACGACGAAGCCGCTGCGGCCGAGTAGGCCTTTCCAAGCATTGGAAACAGAAAAGGCGTTCCGCAAGGGGCGCCTTTTTTGGTGGTGCGCATTTAGGGATCGAGGCGCATGCGGTAGAAGGCCGCTTCGCTAGAGAGGTTCGTGATGGTGATGACCGTGATATCGCCGGAGGCTTCGATTCCTTCCATCAACGGGTAGAAGGATTGTGTGATCAAGTTGCTTGTTGTATCCACCGCGTAGCGATATCCGGACGCGGTATGCAGATCAATATTCAAATACCCCAATGGTGTAAGGACAGGAACCCCCATAAACATCGTAACGGCCGGATCCACAATTTGTCCGGGGCGGGGCTGTGCGGCGTACCAGTTTGCCGGATCATCGCCGTATTGGTTGTTGGCAAGACGCTGGAGACTATGGCCTGTGCCACCGGCTCCCGGATGCCACGGCGACGTGGCTTCATAGCCAATCTCTTCGGCGAGGATATAGGGCACACTATTCGTGTTCGGGCTATCCGGCCACTTTAGCTCGATCGTTTCGCCGGCGTTGTTGAGGGTTCCGGTCCAGGGGCCGTACACGGGAACGCCGGTATCCAATCCATACGCCGCCCGGAAGGCGGCCAGGGTGCTGGCGTCGAGTGGATCGAAGCCCACCACGAGGATGCGGCTGCCTGCCGTGAGTACCGACCCTTGCGGGAAGTCGAAGTCTGCCGCATTGCGCAGCCTCCAGGTGTTGGTGGTCGCCAGCGGGTCGTAGAGCAGCACGTTGCTGCCGGAAATATTGGTCAGCTCGATGTATTCGTCGCGCACGTTGTTGGTGGCGGCGAGGTCGGCGGGGTGGTACATGATTTCGGAGATCACAACTGGGCCAACCTTCGGGCCGGCGTTGGCCGAGCCGAGCGACAGCGCCGACTGCGCCGGAAAATGCTCTTCGCCGACCGTGGTTACATAGCGGCCAAAGGAGACTCCGTTCTGGGCGGCACCGAACTCAAAGCCGTGGAGGTAACCCGTGAGGTTGCTTTGGGTATTGGCCGAAAAGAGCCATACCTCGTCGCCGGTGGAACTGAGCTGGAAGCTGGTGGGCAAGTTGCTGGGGGTGTTGAAGTTGCCTTCGTCGAAGAGGGTGTAGCCCCCGCCACCGAGCATCGTTCCCTCGGGGATCCTAAATTTTTTGGGCGTGGTGAAATCGTCGGTCAGGAACCATCCACCAATGTCGGCCGTTGCGCCTTCGGGGTTGTGCAACTCGATGGTGTCGACCTGCGGCAGATCCGTATGGGTCAGCACTTCGTTGATGAGGATGCCGGCGATGGTGGGCGGCGCGGGGTCGGTGGCGCCGGGGGAGCCTTGCAGGCTGGCGGATGCGCGCCAGCTGGCGGAGTCGTTCCAGGTTTTCCAATCCGCGTTTTTATCGTTGATGACGAGCGAGAAGTCATGGCCGTCGGTGATGGGATACCAGGAGTTGTTATAGGTAAAGTCGAGCACCTTTTCGCCGACCGGATCGAGCAGGACGAGGGTTTCGCCGCTGTTGTCCAGATAGCCGTCGTATTGCCCAACCACGGTGGCGGAGCCTCCGTAGCGCAAAGGGAAGGCGTTGGTGTTGGCGGCAATGATCGCATAGCTGCCGGCCGACAGCGTGAATCCGGCGGGGAAGGTAAAGAAAACACCCTCGGTGAATTGCGCGCCGCCCAGGTCGATGGATACGGGGCCGGTGTTGACGATCTCAATGAATTCAAAGTCGGTGTCCAGCAGATAGGGCTGGGAGGCCAGCTCCGCCGCCGTGGGGTCGGTGGGTGCATACATCAATTCGGAGATGCGCAGGTATTGTTGCCCGTCCGTCGGAGTTCCCGCGTAGGTGAATTGATCAACAACCCGACCGGAGGGATCGAGCAGGGTGAGGGTCTCGCCGCGGGCGGAGAGTTGGCCGCTATAGCCGTCCTGCACAAAGCAGTATTGGTTGCCGGACGGCCCGCTAGCCCGTGCCCGGAACGCGGAGGATTGGCGGGCGACATGGAAGCGGCCAATGTTTTCGGTTGTGCCGCCACCCGAGGGAATGACGGTGCCGGGGGCGAAGACGTGTTCCACCGCACCGGTAATGCTCCATCCTGAAATATCCACGGCATAGGTATTGGCGTTGAGCAGCGTGAAAAATTCCTCCATGGCATTGCCGGAGGCAGGCATGAAGTCCACGAATTCGAAATGGACGACCGCATTGGCGGGCTGTCTGTCGGGGGCGCTTTCACCGTAGATCTCCAGGGCGGAGGGGTTTTCGTTGAAGAGGTATTCGCGGCGCGGATTCATGTACTCCAACTTTGTGCGTGCCCACTCTTCGCGGACGGTGCGGTCGACGCCCCAATAGCCCCATGCACTACGATCAAGATCGGCATCCGAAGGCGTTACGTTGACGGGATCGATCAGATCGATCCAATAGTCGAACCGTGCTTCGAGAAGCTTGTTTTGCTCGGGGGTGCTTGCCGGTTGGAGGATTTCGTCCATTACGGTTCGGAGGCGGCGGAAATACATTTCGAGCAGCTCGGGTGATTCGTGGAACGCCCGATAGATGCGGTTGTAGACTTTGCTTTGCATCGGCGTGTTGAAGTCCAGCGGGTTGTTGGCGTAGAGGATGTCTGAATTGTAGCCGTAGGCTCCGGTCCAGTTGCGGCCCCATGTTAGATCCACATCCCAAATAAAGATGGACCATTCGCCGGTGTTGTTGGTGTCGCGGTAGATGTAGTAGTTCTTGTGGCCATGATCCTGGTGGCTGGAGAGGTTGGCGGAGACGAGATAGTTGAGGCAGTCGGGTATGTTCATGTTGTCGTAGATATACCGGCGGCGCGTGCTGGTCGGGTTGGTGTAGGCGAGTGTATTGAACAGATTGTTCTTTGCAGCATCGTCGACCGAAGCCTCGGCATAGGTTACTTCGTAGTAGGGGGATTGGGGACGGCGGGTCTTTTTTTCTCCGCTGGTTTCCCCGCCCATTTTCAGGAGGGCTCCCTCCGGGTCGCGACCGAGGCGTTCCAGCCAGCGGTTGTCGTCGTTTTCCATAAATTCGGTGATGCGGCCGAATGCGCCGTTACGCTGGATGCGGACGGGGAAGGTAAAGTGGTAGGGCGCTCCGAGCCGGGCGGAAGTTTCGTGGCTCATGGTATTGTGGACCTTGGTTTTGTCGGCCCAGTTTTGCATCCATCGTAGATCCTTGATCTTGTCTTCCCCTTCCCGATAGGTGAAGCGGTTGTCCTTGTTGAAGTCGAGTTTGAAGCTTCTCTTAGTGAATCCGGCGGTAGAGCCGCCGCGCCTGCCGATAAACACGTTGTCGTAGATATACCGGCGGCGCGTGCTGGTCGGATTGGTGTAGGCGAGTGTATTGAACAGATTGTTCTTTGCTGCATCGTCGACCGAAGCCTCGTCATAGGTTACTTCGTAGTAGGGGGCTTGGGGGCGGCGGGTCTTTTTTTC